>JAPPDF010000042.1 GCA_028875575.1 Acidobacteriota bacterium | reverse complement strand
AGCCTGTGCGCGCTGAAGGGGAAAGGACAAGCCAGGGCATGCCCAGCGCCGTCTGTGATGCCCAAGCCCTTGACATGGAGCCAATCAAGGTGCTGAGGATAATCTACTTCTTGTAATGCCTCCAGCGGCCTGGTGAGAAATGCGGGCTAGCCACCTGGTCCCATCCCTCCGCGCTCACTCAGTCCCTTCGGAAAGACCATCTCGATGAACGGAAACTGGGCTGCCGTCGATATCGGCACCAATTCCATTCACCTGGTCGTCGCCAGGGCCAGAAACGGCAACCGGTTTGAGATCCTGGCCCAGGAGAAGGAGGTGGTGCGCCTGGGCTCGGGCTCCAAGGACATGAAATACCTGAAGCAGGATGCCATCGACCGTGGCATCGAAACGCTGAAGCGGTATCGACAAATTGCCGGGATCTCCAATGCCGAGGTCAGAGCGGTGGCCACCAGCGCCGTGCGGGAAGCCTTGAACCGCAACCTCTTTATCGACCGGGCCCGGAACGAAGCCGGCATCCGGGTCGAAGTCATCTCCGGTTTCGAGGAAGCCCGTCTCATCTACCTGGGCGTGCTGCAGGCCCTGCCCATTTTTGACAAGCAGACGCTGCTGGTCGACATCGGCGGTGGCAGCAGCGAGTTTCTGGTCGGCAAGCGCGGGCGGGTCCTGGGGGCCAGCAGCCTCAAGCTGGGAGCCATCCGCATCACCGATCGCTTCTTTCGGGCGGAAACCGTCTCGAGCCGAAAAATTCAGCAGTGTCGCGACTACCTCAAGTTTTATATGAACCCGATGGCGCGAGCCCTGCGCAAGTGGAAGCACGAGGTGGCCGTTGGAAGCTCCGGGACCATACTGAATCTGGCCCAGATGATTCAGATACAGCGCGGCGCCAATCCCACCCGTCAAATCAGCAACTTCAACTTTTCCGCTTCCGAGCTCTCGGAGTTGGTCAAGAGGTTGATTCGGGCCGACACCCTCAAAAAACGCCAAAAGATCGCCGGCCTCGATCCCAAGCGGATCGACATCATTCTGGGAGGTGCACTGATCCTGGAGCAGGCTTTTGCCGAGTTTCAGATCGGGTCGATGACCGTATCCGGCTTCGCCCTGAGAGAGGGGGTCATTCTCGACTCGATGCACAAGGCCGGCGGAGACCGCCTTCACTTGACGGATATCCGATATCGAGGAGTGGTTCACCTGGCCCAGGCTTGTGACTACGAGAAGGAACACGCCGACCAGGTCGCCCGACTCTCCCTGCAGTTGTTCGACCAACTGCGGGACCTGCACGGCCTGAACGATGAGCACCGGGAGTATCTGGAGGCCGCCGCTATCCTGCACAACGTGGGCCTCTTCATCTCCCACGCTCAACATCACCACCATTCCTACTACATCATCCGCAACTCGGAGTACCTGACCGGGTTTACCGACCGCGAGATCGAGTTGATCGCGCAGGTCGCCCGCTATCACCGCAAGAGCAATCCCAAGCTCAAACATGCCGAGTTTGCGCGCTTGAAGGGGGACGACCAGCAGATCGTCAGAAAACTGGCCGGAATCCTCCGGGTGGCCGACGGTTTGAATCGGACCCACGCCAGCCTGATCCGGTGTCTGTGGTGTGAGCGGCGAGGAACCAATCTGACCCTTCACCTGGAGACGGTCGACCGGCGGGAGGTGACATTGGAGATCTACACCGCCGAATCCCGTAAAGATCTACTGGAGCAGAGCTTGGGGGTCAACGTACGGTTTCTGGCAGAATCGGACCGGCAATAGTGCTGCCCGGGGAAGGGGCTCTGATTTGGCCCGCATTCCTCACCGGGCCGCTGAGCATACGGCAGCAAAGTGTTCATGTTTAACGTCTTGCAGCGCCTTGTTCTGAAGCCTACAGCCCACGGACCGTGCTGGGCGCGCCTTGGTGAGAAACGCGGGCTACGGCCGGGAATTCCTCACTGGCCAAAATCGTGGTCGCACGTGTATCATATTGCAAAGAGCGGGGTTCTCCCGCAATCCGTGGAGTAAGGAGTGACGATGCCGACCAAAAATTTCATCCTCAGCCTTCTGGCCGGGGTTTCAATTCTGTCTGCAACTGCCTTGGGCCAGAGTTCCAACGGAAAGGTGGCCGTGCTCAACTACTCGGCCGTAATCCGGCAGTCCAACGCCGGCAAGAAACTGTTCGCCGAGTTCGAGCAAAGGGTAAATGCCAAACGGACCGAGTTCGAGCAGAAGACCAACGAGATTTCCACCCTGCAGCGTCAGTTGGTCGAGCAGGCAGCCTCCCTGAATCCCGACGCCCAGCGTGCCCTGTCCAAGAATATCGACTCCAAGAACACTCAGCTGAAGCGGGCCCAGGAAGATGCTCAAAAAGAGTTCAACGAGATGCAGCAGCAGATCGTGCGGCAGATCGCCAGCCAACTGAGACCCGTGGTTGAAAAATATGCCCAGGACCAGAAAATTTCCTTGATCGTGAACTTTTCTCAGGAGGTTTTCTTCGTCAATCCCGCCATAGAGATCACTCAGGAGATCATCGAGCAGTTCGACAATTCTGCCTCCGGGTCCACTTCGGCCGCCCCATAGGCGGAGTTCTCCACTCCCGAGGCGACTCTCATGTCCGAGCGGCTCCGGCGCTCATCTCAGTCCCCGACTCGCTGGGTGACCACCGACATCCGGGTTCGCTATGCGGAAACGGACCAGATGGGAGTGGCTTACTACTCCAACTACCTGGTCTGGTTCGAGGTCGGGCGCTCCGAGGTGTGCAGGGACTGTGGGTTCTCCTACGCCGAAATGGAGGCCAAGACCCAGGCCTACCTGGCCGTGGCGGAAGCCCGCTGCCGTTACCACTCGCCTGCCCTTTACGATGAGGTCCTGCAAATTCGCACCGCCGTTGAATCCCTGCGCAAGCGGACCTTGAACTTTCGCTACGAGATTATCAAGAAGAACAGCGGCGTTCTGGTCGCCACGGGCAGCACCACCCATATTGTCCTGGACCGTAGCGGCAGACCGAAAACCCTCCCCGAGGAGTACGCCTCTCTGCTGAAGTCGTCGGCATAGGCCACCGCTCCGCCCCCCAGCTCGCACGGACCGCCGGGTGCACCATGAAAACGATCGTTGAATGTGTCCCCAACTTCAGCGAGGGCAGAGATCCGCGGGTGATCGACCGTATCGCCTCCGCTATCGACTCGGTTGCCGGCGTGGGGATTCTGCACCGCACCATGGATGCCGACCACCACCGCGCCGTCATTACTTTTGTGGGCGACAGCGAAGGCGTTGCCGAGGGAGCCTTGAGGGCGATAGGCAAAGCGGCTGAACTGATTGACCTCAATCGGCATTCCGGCGTCCACCCGCGCATCGGAGCCGCCGATGTGGTTCCCTTCGTCCCGGTCAGCAACGTGAATCTGCAGGATTGCGCGCTGATTGCTCAAGCCGTAGGCCAGGAAGCCTACCGCCGTTTCGGCATCCCGGTCTATCTCTACGGGGCCGCGGCCCTGCAACCTGAACGGACCCGGTTGGAAAACGTGCGCCGCGGCCAGTTTGAGGGGTTGCGTTCCGAGCTGGCCGGTCCGACCCAACGACTGCCCGACTTCGGTGGCCCCGGATGCCATCCCACTGCCGGGGCGACGGCTGTCGGCGCCCGCAAGTTCCTGGTCGCTTACAACGTCAACCTGGCGACCGCGGATATCTGTCCGGCCAGGCATATTGCCCGCAAGATCCGATCTTCCAGCGGCGGACTTCCCCATGTCAAGGCAATGGGAGTGCGCCTGAAGACCCGGGACCAGGTCCAAGTTTCCATTAACCTGACCGACTTCGAGATCAGCTCGATCCATAGGGTCTTCCAGGTCGTCTGCCAGGAGGCCGAGCGGCTGGGAACCCGGGTGTCGGACAGTGAAATCGTCGGACTGGTTCCGCAGCGAGCCTTGCCCCCCTCCTTCCAATCGTCGCTGCAACTGAAGGACTTCCGGCCCGATCTCGTCTTCGAGAATCGCCTGGCTGATTACTTGAAACAAACGCTGCGTCTCAGGAAGTCGTAGCTTTACGGCGTCGCGTTTGCCCCCACCGCATCAGCCTTCGCCTGCGGCTCGGCTTCTGCGACTCCCCCTCAAGGGGGGAGTGATAGAGTTCTACTGGAAGCCTTGTGCTGGCCTCAATCACTCCCCCCTTGAGGGGGAGTCGGTGAGACAAGGGCGCCAGCCCGCCGTCGAGCCGGTGAGGGCCTCAGTCTCCGAGGTTCGTAACAGGCTCTTGTCTTACTCTGTACGATCCGCCCGGGAGGGCGGGGAGGGCGGGGAGGGAACTTGTCGGAAACAAACGAAAAAAAAGTGGGTCACGAATGTGTTGGAGGGGGCTCAAGATCCAGCCTGAGCCAGGACGTATTCCATCAGCAGATTGTATTCCATCCGGACGACTTCCTGCAGGACCGCCGGTTGGGCCGACTCAGCCCGGGATGACCGCTCACACAGTTCCACCAATCGGGCGGGCTCCCAGCGCGGGCTTTCCACCAGGGTCCGCCAAGCCTCCGAGTTCCGCACTTTCATCGCCTCCCGAACCCGGGCTCTCAACCGGGCCTGGACAGGATGGGCTCCGGCGCGACGGAACCAGTAGAGGGCATTGCTGAAGTCGCCCTCGCTACGGTGCACCAGGGCATGCCAGTAGGATCCTTCCGAGGAAGAGTCCTGTTGGGTCAGACGGTGAGCCTCGTCCAGAAAACCGTATAGCCAGAGGGCTCCAGCCCGGACCAGGCGATCCGATCCCAGCTGAAGCACCTGGCGCCAGTCCGTGCCGCTCACCAGGCGGTAGATTTTGTCATCTCCCCTGGGCGGATTGACCGGCACCGGCAAGCCCTCGGGAGCGGGGTAGAAGAGATCTATCTTCATTGGAGACCTCGAAGAATCTCGGCCGGCCTATCGGAAGAATGCCGCTGCCGTGAACAGGAGCACACTGAGGAGCACCAGAGTCACGGCGAACTCCAGTTCAGGCCGTGTCGCATCGGGGTCGTCGCTGGAGATTGCCGGCTCCTGCTCGGGCTCCGCCCTGCGGCCAAACCAAAGGGAGGGGTCCCGAAATTTCGGCGCCAGCCAACCGATACCAGCCAGAATTCCAGCGTCAGCCCGCTCGAAAAGTTGGCTCACCCCGCCAACCAGACATCGACGAACCCAGCCTGCCGGTCGACGATAGAACCAATCGGTGTCCAGTGTCAACGTCGGCTGGCCGGCCAGCCTCGAGCGGAACCACCAGAAACCGAAAAAGGTCGCGGCGAGCAATTGAATGCTCTCCACCAGGTGAGGGATGGTGTAGGGCCGGTAGCTCGCACCGTAGGGCAGCTCAGCGTACAGCAGCGAGGGAAAGACTCCGAAGCCGATACAAAGCAGGGCCAACAACCCCATAGCCAGGTGCATGTTAATGGGAGGGCGCGACACTCCCGACTCTTGAGGGCTGCGGCCGAACCAGGTGAAATAGGGAAGCTTGAGACCGATCGAGAGAAACGTTCCCACCGATGCCAGGACCAGCAGCAGGTAGGCAGTCTGGTAACGGGCATCGAGGGCGGCGCTGACCACCATTGACTTGCTGATAAAGCCATTGAAGAGCGGAAAGCCCGAAATGGAGAAGGCGCCCACCATATAGAGCCACAGCGTGAGAGGCATCTTCCCGGCCAATCCTCCCAGTTCGGTAAGCCGACTCCTACCGGTCGCGTGCAGGACCATGCCGGCGCCCATGAACAGGAGAGCCTTGTAGAGGATATGGCTGAAGGCGTGGGCAACGGCACCGTTGAGAGCCAACGGCGTTCCGATACCGACTCCCGCAACCATGTATCCCACCTGGCTGATGATGTGGTAGGCCAGGATCTCGCGGATGTTGTTGGCCAGAACGGCGAATATGACCCCGTAGAGAGCCATGATGACTCCCAGCGTAATCAGAATCTCCCAACCCGGCGCGACTCGTGCAAGCAGGTAAACCGCCGACTTGGTGGTGAAAGCGCTCAGGAAGACCGCACCGGTCACGGTGGCCTTGGGATAGGCGTCGGAAAGCCAGGCGTGGAGCGGAGGAATGGCGGCGTTGACGGCAATACCCCCCAGGATCAGCCAGGAGGACAACCGACCGGCCTCCAGCAACTGAAGGGCAATGCCCCCGGTGGTTTGCACTTGGCCCAGGATCCCGGCCAGCAACAGGCTGCCTCCAAACAGGTGGACCAACAGATAACGCAGCCCCACCCCGGATCCCGTCCCCGGCCGGGACCAGATCAGAACCGTCGAGGAAACGGCAGTCAGTTCCCAGAAGAGGAAGAGGGTCAGCCAATCCCCGGAGAAGACCAGGCCCAGCGCGCTGCCGGCATAGAGCAAGGCGGCAAGCTGTTGGCGAACATCCCTGAGATGAAGGGCGAAAAGGCCCCCGGCGAAGCCGATCAGCGAGAAGACGATGCCGAAAATCCGGCTTAATCGGTCCACTTGCAGGACCGACAAACGGTATTCCAGGAACTCAACGGAAAAGCTGTGATCGGCGGAAAGGTTCCAGCACACCCCGAGGGCGGCCAACGGAAAGAGCGGAAGAACCTTCCCTCTGGCCGCAGGGGGAACCAGGGGCAGGACAACGACCCCCAGCAGCACCAGGAAAGCCGGATGCAGGATCAGCTCACTCGCCATCGTAGTAGTGCTCGTCCTTTTGCAGCCATTTGCGGCCCAGCAGCTTGGACCCGACAATGATTCCGATACAGCCGAGGAATCCCAGCCATCCATAAAGACCGGGGATATGCACCCACCAGTAAGAAGCCTCCGAGTGGTGATGGACAGCCACCCGTTCCAGAACCAGGGAAGCGATCATGACCACCGCCAGCGAAATCCAGTGCCACCGTTTCATGGAATTGAAGCCTCCAGGACCTGCGCGGCAATCTGCTGCGCCAGAGTGAAAAAGTGAAAGAACCGGTCCGGCATCAGGCCCAGCAATACCGACAAACCGGCAGCCAGGATCAAGGGGGCTACCATCCAGGCGGACGCCTCCCCGATGGACCTGAAGTTTTCGGACTGCTTGAAGAAGGCCCGGTAGACGATGGGCACGAAGTAGCCGGCATTGAGCAGACCGCTGATCAGCAGAATCGCTGCAACCGCGACGCTGCCTGCTTCCAAAGCGCCCAGCCCGAGGTACCACTTGCTGACAAAGCCATTGACCGGAGGCACCCCTGCAAGGCCCAGCGAGGCCAGGGCAAAAGCCCCCATGGTCCAGGGCATGGCCCGGCCGATGCCGTCCAGTTCACTGATCTTTTCCTTGTGAGCATTGACGTAAATGGCGCCGGCACAAAAGAAAAGGACGATCTTCATGGTGGCGTGGTTGGCAATGTGCAGCAGCCCGCCGATCAAACCGCTCGGCGAGAGAAGCCCGGCCCCCAGTACCACGTATGAGAGGTGGCCGACGGTGGAGTAGGCCAGGCGCCGTTTCAAGTTGTC
Source organism: Acidobacteriota bacterium (assembly GCA_028875575.1). Lineage (NCBI taxonomy): Bacteria > Pseudomonadati > Acidobacteriota > Acidobacteriota bacterium. The sequence continues at coordinate 135,651 of JAPPDF010000042.1, read as the reverse complement.
CTCGGAAAAGGCCAGGCAGGAGGCTAGCAGAATGGTGCTGCCGGCAAGCCAGAGCATGACCTCATTGAGTCCGTATCGACTGAGCGTCTCCGGACCGAAGACGAAGCCCACCACTCGAAACACCCCGAAAACCCCCGATTTTACGACGGCCACGGCGTGAAGCAAGGCACTGACCGGGGTGGGGGCCGCCATGGCCGCGGGCAACCAGGCGTGCAGGGGCATGATGGCTGCCTTCACCCCCACTCCTGCCAGAAACATCCCGAACAGGATCTTGACCTCGACCGGTGACAGGTCCTCTAACGCGCGCAGGCCGCCCGCCTGAAATTCCAGGGTACCCGTCAACTGCAGCGTGGCGGCCATGGCGGCCACCAGCACCACCCCCGCCGTCAGCGTGAAGGCCAGATACTTGCGTCCGGCCGCGATCGCCTCAGGGGTTTGCTTGTGAATCACCAACGGATAGGTTGCAATGGTGAGGATTTCGAAAAAGATGACGAAAGTCAGCAGGTTGGCGGCGAAGGCCACGCCCAATGTCGCCGAAAGGCACAGGGCAAAGCTGGCAAAGTAGCGGGTCTGGTGCTTTTCCTTGAGACCCCGGACGTATCCGATGGAGTAGAACGAAGTCAATATCCAGAGACCGGAAGCGATCAGTGCGAAGAAAACCCCGAACGGGTCGGCCCGCAAGGTCAGGTCGATACCGGGTGAGATTTGAAACAGTCTAGTCTCGGCTGCCCTGCTCACCAGTACCGAGGGGAGAAGCGACAGCACCAGTGCGAACTTGGCGCCGGCGGCCAGCAGCGTCCAGAATTCCCTCAGGTTGGGACGGCGGGCGCTGATCCCGATCAACGGCACGCTTGCCGCGGAAACCAGGATCGCCAGCAGCGGTACGACCGATGGATAGGTCGACAAATCGTTCATGAAGGTTGGCTCTCGAGCGAAGCCATCGGCTTGCGCCCGCGATGCGTACTAGAGGCCTGGCGGAATCATGAGTTGAATCACCCGATTCACCAGGAAGGAACTCGCCAGGCCCAGTACCAGGAGACCTCCTGCCAGAACCAGCGTGGGAGCCAGCATGGAAAGCCTGACTTCCCTGCTTTCCACAACCTCCTGGACTCCGTCGGCGGCGGCGTGGTCCGACGACCCTTTTCGAAACGGGAGATACACCCTTTCAACGACTCTGAAGAAGTAGATGGCGTTCAGCAGTCCCCCCAGTAGAATGACAGCCACAAAAACCCAGTCGGAACCCTGGATGCCTCCCAACACCAGGTACCACTTGCTGAAAAATCCCGCCGTCGGCGGCAGCCCGATCATGGACAAGGCCGCAACCACAAGTGCGGCCATCGACCAGGGCATCTGACGGCTCAGTCGTTGGTCCATGTCCGCGATATTGGAATGGCCGACCCTCACCCGCAAATTGCCTGCGACCAGGAAGAGGGCGGCCTTCATAAAGGCATGATTCAGGATATGGAGCACCGCTCCGGTGAATCCCAGGGGATTGGCCATCCCCAGGCCCAGCCCGATATATCCGATCTGTGCGACGCTGCTGTAGGCCAGCATCCGTTTGAGTTCCTGCTGGGCCAGGGCCATGAGCGACCCGTAAAGAACTCCAGCCGCCGAGAGCCAGGCGATTACGGAGGCGACGGGCACCCTCTTCTCTACCTCGGCGGGGTCGAAGACAAAGAAAAGAACTCGAATGAGGATATAGGCGCCCACCTTGGTACCCAACGGCGCCAGCAGCGCCGAGGTGGCCGAGGACGCACTGGAATAGGCGTCCGGAAGCCAGAAGTGCAGCGGAAAGAGCGCCATCTTGAGGCCGATGCCGGTCACCATCAAAATCAATCCCGACAGCACGGGCGGCTGGTCGAGGATGTGGGGGAGGATTCGAGCCAGGTCGGCCATGTTCAGGGACCCGCTCATGACATAGATGAATCCGACGCCCAGCAGGTAGAAACCGGTTCCCACGCTACCCAGAATGAGGTAGCGATAGGCCGCTACCGGCGACCGCTTGTCCCCGATGGCGACCAGTCCGTAGCCCGCAAGAGAGCTGATCTCCAGGAAGACATAGAGATTGAAGAGGTCTCCGGTCGACAGGATTCCGCAGAACCCGGCCAGCAGCAGCAGCACCAGGCTGTAGTAGGGGACCCGCTTGTCCGGGTGCTCCACCGACGCCACGTGGCGGGCGTGAATCAACACCAGGCAGGAAACCACCGTCACCACCAGCGTCAGGAACGATGCCAGCGGATCCAACACCAACTCAATCCCGATGGGAGCTTCCCAGCCCCCCAGGGTGTAGGTGACCGGTCCGCCCTCGATCACCCTGAACAAGCCGAATCCCGCGATGGGAATGGACGCCAGAACCGCGGCCAACGCCAAGGGGTAGGCGGCGCCGGGAACCCGGACGCCAATCAGAGGTATCAGGAGAGCCAGAATGAGAAAGGTGAGCGGGACCAGCAGGGGCAGGTTGGCTTCAATCATCTCATTCGTTTCAACAACGAGTCTTCATCCAGGGTCCCGTATCGCCGAAAGATGCTGATGAGCAGCGCGAAACCCACTCCGGTGGTGGCCACGCTCACCACGATGGCCGTCAGCATCAAGGTGTGCGGCAGCGGATTGATGTAGTGAGCAGGGTCTACCGAACCCAACGCGGCGTCAATGACCGGAACGGTGGCCTTCTTCTTGGAAGCGATGGCGATGTAGAACAGGATGATGGACGTCTGGAAGATATTCATGCCCACCAGTTTCTTCACCAGGTTCCGCTTGGCCAGCATCCCGTAGAGCCCCACCAGCAGCAACAGAGAGATGATCCAGTACAGGTTGTGACCCGCGATAAACTCAATCTCCACCGGGCCCCTCCATGATGTCGTCATAAATGGCCACCAGCACCGCCATGACGGCCAGGCTCACTCCGACTTCGATCAGCAGAATCCCGGTGGAATGAAGCTCGGCCGGGCTCAGATCCGGAAGCGGCAAAAAGCCATATTCCAGGAACCGGCCACCCAGCAGGAGCGTGAGCAGGCCAGTGCCGGCAAAGATCATGGCTCCCAGGGCCCCCACCGGCGTGCCCCAGGATTTCCTGAATTTGAGTTCCGACCTCTCCGCACCCACCGAGAGCCGCAGCATCAGAATGCTGGCGGCCAGCAATGCCCCTCCCTGGAATCCTCCCCCGGGGCCGAAGTGGCCGTGAAAGATCACGTAGAGGGCAAACAACTGGATGAAGGGAGCCAGTAGCCGGCTGGCGGTAATCAGAATTGGATTTCTGGAACTGGAGGTCATGGGCTCCGTCTGAGAATCAAGTAGCACACCAGTCCGGCGGTCAAGACCACCACCGTCTCTCCCAGCGTGTCGAAGCCGCGGTAGTCCGCCAGAACCACGGTCACGATGTTGGGAGAGGCCGCATCCCCTTGGGCATGGCGAATGTAGTGGGCCGCCGCGACCGGCGAGCCCGCCCGGCTCCGCTCCCGGTGGCTGGGCCCGTCGGGATCGCCGTGGCCGGGCAGACCGGATGAGGCATAGAGCAGCAAGGCGCCAAACAGGACCAACGCGATCAGGGAGATCTTTCTCAATCGATGCTCCGGCGGGAAGTATGGAAAAGGACCACGATGAACAGCACTCCCGTGATGCCGGCGCCCACCACGGCTTCGGTAAAAGCCACGTCGACCGCCCCCATCACCAGGTAGATCAGGGCCGATATGAAACTGAAGACGGAAAGGGTCACCGCGGCCGCCAACAGGTTCTTCAAGCGAAGAGCAATCAGCGCTGAAGCCAGCAACAACAAGCCCAGGGCGGTCTCCAGTCCCCAATACATTACGGCTTCTCCCCTGTCTCACGCCGCGGGGCGCCACCGGGCTGTCGCCGCCAGTGGAAGCGTGCAGCCGCATTGACCAGCACATGAGACCCGATGGGGTAGGCCAAGGCCACAAAGACCAGGGCCGTGACCAGCTTGAGGCTTGTCAGCGTAAACCCCTCGAACACTGCCAGGCCTCCCACGGCCAGCAAGATGCCCAGGGTATCGTTCTTGCTGGTAGCGTGAGTTCGGCAGAAAATGTCCGGCAAGCGCAAAATTCCCACGCTGCCCACCAGCAGAAAGAAGCTCCCTGCGAAGACCATCGTCAATGCCAGCAGTTCTCTGAAGGTGCTCATCTTTCCTCGGGGTGGCTCTGGAAATATCTGGCCACGGCGACCAGACCGATGAAGTTCAGGATGGCGTAGGCCAGGGCAATGTCGACAAACAACTCGATCCGGCCGTAGAGAAAGCCGATCAGACAAACCAGCACCAGCGTCTTGGTGCCTATGGCGCTTGCACCCAGGAGCCGGTCAAATATGGTGGGTCCCTTCAACACGCGGTAGAAGGGCAAAGGAATGATGACGGACAGGACGATGGCGAGGTAGAGAAAGACGTCTTCCATCAATTTGCGGATGAGCCGTTCAGCTTGACCACTCGGACCTGGGTAACGACTTGTTCCCGAGGGCCATGGAAAATCCTGGAGACTCTCAGCGGCATGTCGCCGTGCACCAGGCCTTCCGCCGATGCCCGGGTCAGTGCGTGGACCACGAATTCGTTCCCCCGGATTCGGATCGTCACCGTTCCCGGAGTCAGGGTGATGGAGTTGCCGAGGATCACTCTGGCCGCCAGGTTGGGCAGATTCACCCGGAAGTGGACCAGGCAAGGCTCCACCGGCATCCTGGGGTGCAACACCAGGTAGGCCACCTGAATGCTGCCCAACAGGATCTCCCACCCCAGCCAGGGCAAATAGGCCAGCAGGGCCCAGTAGTTGGCCCGGTCCCAGGCAAAGGTATCGCCACTGTATAGTTGGGTCTGCTTGAGGGGAGCATTGATCCACATCACCAACAATACCGACCCCACGCCCAGCGCCAGGTGGAAGGGGTCGAAGCGGCCGCTGAGATGGAGCCACAAACCCATCAGCAACAAGGCTTCGATCACCAGCGCCCTCCCCGAGCGCACGCGTTTCAGACCTGTTCTCTTGGGACCCGCTGATTCGGTTGCCATGGATTCTGTAACGACAGGAGTTTCCCGTCGGGAAAGCGGGGCCCAATGGACGGCGCGTCCCTGCCGAAATCCGTCAAGAAACGGCAGCTTTGGCCCCTGAAAAACCGGGATATTATAGTCAAAAGCCTACGAAATGGACACCCAAGAGTCGGTGCCTGGAGGGCAAGAATATTGCCTTAGACCGGGTATGGCCATCGTGATAAGGTATGCCGCTTATGGTCTCCCCCAACGCCGTCATTTCGGTTCGGAAAGTCAGCAAGAACTTCCGTTCGGTCGTCGCCGTGGATGGCGCCTCGTTCGAGATCGGCAGCGGCGAAATCTTCGGCCTCCTGGGACCGAACGGAGCCGGCAAGACCACACTCATCCGCCTCATTCTCGACCTGATTCGGCCGGACGCCGGATCCATTCAAATCCAGGGGCAGCCCATTTCAGAGACCCACAAGAACCGCATCGGCTACCTGCCTGAAGAGCGCGGCCTCTATTTTCGACAAAGGGTGATGGCGGTTCTGGAATACCTTGGGTCGCTCAAGGGCGTCCCCATCGAGCGGGTCCGCAGCAATGCCCGCGATTGGCTCAAGAGACTGGAGATCGACGATTTACGGAACCGCCCGGTCCAGGAGCTCTCCAAGGGCAACCAGCAAAAGGTCCAATTCATCGCAACCGTTGTCTCCGACCCCGACATCCTCATCCTGGACGAACCCTTCACCGGGCTGGATCCCATCAACGTTCATCTGCTGGTCCGGTCCATTCGGGAACTGGCCGCCGAGGGAAAGACAGTGGTGCTGTCCGTGCACCAGATGTCGCTGGTGGAATCGCTGTGCCGCCGGGTCTTCATGATCGATCGGGGACGCCAGGTGCTCTATGGGGACCTCGAGGATATTCAGAACCGCTACTCCGAGCCTTCCTTCCTGGTGCACTCCGGGGCTGAATACCATAGGTGCGAGCTCATTGACCGTTTCACCCGCCACAACGCTGCAGCTACCGTTTACCTGAAGCAGGGAGTGGAAGCGGCAAAATTCCTCGGCTGGCTGGTGGAGTCGGGCGCCGAGATCGAATCGTTCCAGCGCACCAGAACCCCTCTCGACGAGATATTCATTCGGGTGGTGCGGGATAACTCATGAACAAGGTCTGGGCCATTGCCAAGCGAGAGTTCCTGGTGACCGTGACCCGCAAGGGTTACCTGTTCACACTGTTTGGACTGCCGCTGCTCATGATCGGCGGACTCTTGGCGGCCAGCATGCTGTCCCGGGAGAGCTTCCGCGATTCGCAAGCCAATCAAGGTCCGGCTGGTGTGGTTGACCGCGCCCGCGTTCTGGACTTCAGCTTGCAGGAAGTGACCCGCCCAACCGTTTCATCGAACCCGCTCCCGGTGCCCGGCGCCGGGGTTGACTCCAACCTGGTGGCCTATGACGATCTGGACAAGGCTCTGGCGGACCTCAAAAAGGGCGATCTCAGTGCTGTCTTCCTGCTGCAAGCCGACTATCTGCAGAGCGGCGACATCGTCGTCTACGCGGCTAAAAAGGGCATCTTCTCTCAGTTGACCCGAACCGGGCGGAGGCATTTGAGCGCACTGCTGCGAGCCAGCCTGGCCAGTGGGCGGCTGGAAGAAGAAGCCGTGGCCAGAATCCTGACACCGGGGCGATTCAAGGAAATGCAAGTCTCAAAACAGGGTCGGATCCAGCCTGAGGGCAACCTGCTGAAGCGAGTCGGGCGGTTCCTGGGACCCTTTATCATGTTTTTTCTCTTGACGATCTCCATCTTCATGTCTTCAGGTTACCTGCTCCAGGGCATTGCCGAGGAGAAGCAGAACCGGGTCATCGAGATCCTTCTTTCGTCGGTGACTCCCACCCAGCTCCTGATGGGCAAGATGATGGGCCTGGGCGCAGCCGGGCTGCTGCAGGTTGCCTTCTACGTGGTGCTGCTGGTGCTGCCTGCCAGCCTGATATTGACCCTGATGACCCTGTCTCCCGGACAGATTCTCTTGAGCCTGATGTACGTGATCCTCGGCTATCTCCTGTTTGCCGGCCTCATGGCGGGCACCGGCCTGTTGGGCAACTCTTCCCAGGAAAGCCAGCAGTTGTCGGTTGTCTGGACAATGACCAGCATGATTCCGATGTTTCTGCTCGCGTCTCTCATGCAGCAGCCCCATTCCTGGCTGGCCCGTTCCTTTTCGTTCTTCCCCTTGACGGCGCCGGTCACCATGCTGCTGCGGCTAAGCACCGACGAGGTCCCGCTGGTGGATGTGCTGGTCTCCACGGCAGTGCTGATTCTGGGGATATTCCTGGCCGTCAAGGGAGCCTCCCGGCTCTTTCGGACGGCTTCATTGATGTATGGCAAACGCCCCCGTGTGGGGGAGGTCTACCGCTGGCTCAAGGAGTCCTGAGCCAGGCGGGTACGAATACAGGTGAGGTAACTGCAATGAAAGCGATCGTGCTGAAGGATTTGGGTGGTCCCGAAAAGCTGCTGTGGGAAGAGGTCTCCGACCCGGTTCCCGGAGACGGCCAGGTGCTGGTCCGTCTGAAGGCGGCCGCGCTGAACCACCGCGACGCCTGGATCCGCAAGGGACTGTACGCCAACATTCAGCTTCCCACCATCCTGGGTTCGGACGGTTCAGGCGAAGTGGCCGGCGTGGGCTCCGGCGTATCCACCGACCTGCTGGGCCAGGCTGTGCTCATCAACCCCTGCCTGGACTGGGGACCGGAAATCAAGGCTCAAGGGCCGGGCATGCGCATTCTGGGGATGCCCGACAATGGCACCTATGCGCAGATGGTCGCCGTTCCGGCCGACAACATCCGTCCCAAGCCGGCCTACCTTTCCCTGGAGGAAGCGGCGGCGCTGCCGCTGGCCGGCATGACCGCCTACCGGGCCGTGGTCACCAGGGCCCAGGTGAGGTCCGGCGAAACGGTCCTGATAACCGGCGTGGGCGGAGGAGTGGCCTCCCTGGCCTTGCAGATCACCCATTGCCTGGGCGCCAGGACGTTCGTCACCTCGGGAAGCGACCACAAGATCGACCGCGCCCGCACCCTGGGGGCGGTCGGCGGCGTCAACTATCGGGACGAGCAGTGGGGCCGCAAGCTGCGCCGACTGCTGCAGGGTCGGCCGCTGGACGTGATCATCGACGGCAGCGGCGGCAGCGTCTTCGAGAGAGCGCTGGATCTGATCGGACCCGCCGGAAGAATCGTCACCTACGGCGCAACCCTGGGTGCCGCCCGGCAGATCGAGGTGAGGCGTATTTTCTGGAAGCAGGTGACGGTGATGGGGTCCACCATGGCCAGCCCGCAGGAGTTCGATGCCCTGGTTCAACTTTGCTCGGCCCACGGTTTGCGCCCGCCGATCGATAGGGTTTTTCCTCTAGAGGAGGCCGGGGAGGCTCATCGGCGGATGGAGGACGCCAAACAGTTCGGCAAGATCCTGCTGGGGATCTGATTCGCCGGTCCCGTCCCCGACGACGGGATGGATCATACAGAGTGCAACAGGGATGCCTCAGACGAGTGAAGAGTGGGGAGTGGACAGTGAAGAGCTACTTGATCGACACGCAAAGCATCTTGTCGGTCTCGGCGCAGTCCTTCAAATACGACTGGAATCGATCCATTAAGTGCCTTGTCGATCTCGGCAGGGTCCTTGAGAGAGTGCGAGTGGGTCATCAGGTGCTTGCCTGCTCCCAGCACCCTCCACTGACCACTCTCCACTCTTCACTCTCCACTATTCACTTTTCACCTGGGCGTGCCGCCGTCCCATAGGACGGGGCGGCTCATAAGGGGCGAAACAGGGGTGTTCCAGACAAGTCCGTCCGGTTTTCCTTCTCGGAAACAGGGCTGACCTGTTTCCGAAACGGGACACTAACCTCGGCGGTGGTTTCGATTTCGATTCCTGCGGGCTGGGGTTCTGGTAGGCTGCTTGCGGGTTGCGTCCGAGACAGGTTCGGATTCGGACAGGAAGACGACGGTTTGAAAACTGGCAATCTCGAACCGCCGGCGACATCCACCGTGCTGGCAGCCGACCATGTCGTCGATTCGGACCAGGTAGGACTGAGCCTTGCTGAACCGCCGGCGGTCCTCTGAAGAAGCGCCCCCGGGCAGGCGCTTCTTCTTGAGGCGCTGCCGCCAGCGCACCTCGTACTGATAGGTGCGGCCACAGAAGGGACAGGTCAGACTGGTGGGCTTTCTGACGTCCTTTTCATCGAAAAAGTCGCTCTCTCGCATGGCATCTTTTCTGTGGGTTACGGGCCGCCCAATTCGGCCCCGGCAGCTTCGATTTCAATTCCTTCACCCGGTGAAGGTCGGGCCGACCCACCCGAAACTCCGGCTGCGGTCCGAATCAAAGTATAATATGCGCCGGAGCGGGTCAACATGGCATTGGACATCGCTTCCATTCGCGCCCGAATGGCGGCGGGTTCGGGAAAGCGGTCCAACCACACGGCGATCTTGGGAATCTCGGGAGAGGACATGAAGGTAACACTGGCCTACGGAAAAAACGGACTCGATGTCGATTTTCCGGAACGGGGAGTCGAGGTCATCGAGCCCCGGTTCGTAAAGGGACTGGACGATGAAGCCGCCTCCCTTCTCCATGCGCTTCGCAACCCGGTGGCCGCGGCCCCGCTGCGCGAGCTGGCCACAGCCGATACCTCGGTGGCCATCATCTTTCCGGACCGCACGCGGGCCATGCCGAGCGACAGGGTACTGCCGATCGTGTTGTCCGAACTGGACCAGGTGCCAAAAGAAAACATCACCTTGATCAACGCCGTAGGCACCCACCGGTCCAACACGCCCCAGGAGCTGGAGGCCATGCTGGGGCGCGAGATCCTCGACAAATACCGCATCGTGCAGCACCAACCTCGGGATCGTTCCAGCATGGTTCATCTCGGCGCCAGCCGATACGGCAACCAGGTCTGGGTCAACAAGGATTTCGTACAGGCCCGGCTCAAAATCCTGACGGGATTCATCGAGCCCCATCTATTTGCGGGATTCTCGGGGGGACCCAAGGCGGTGTTGCTGGGGGTGGGCGCCTTCGAGAGCATCCTGCGCAACCACTCGGCTCCAATGATCGACAACCCCAACGCCACCTGGGGAGAAACCGCCAACAACCCCATCTACCGGGAGATGTCGGAAATTGCCGCCCTGGTCCGGCCGGACTTCATTGTCAACGTCACTCTCAACAAGGACCGGGAAATCACCGGTGTCTTCGTGGGAGACTGGAAGGAAGCTCACGACGAGGGATGCCGGTTTGCACGAGAATCGGTCATGCGACCGGTGGAGCAACCCTTCGATGTGGTGGTGACCACCAATTCGGGGTTCCCCCTGGATCTCAATCTCTACCAGGCCGTCAAGGGCATGTCGGCCGCCGCCCGCATCGTCAAGCAGGGTGGAACCATTATCATGGCTTCGGAGTGCTGCGACGGCCTGCCTTCGGAGGGTCCCTTCGGCCAATTGCTGCGCTCAGGACAGTCTCCCGCCGAGGTGCTCTCCAACATTCACAACCACACCGAGACCATCCAGGATCAGTGGCAGGTTCAGATCCTGGCCAAAATCCTGATGAAGTCGCAGGTCTACCTCTATTCCACCCTGCCGGAGTCCGAGGTTCTGGCAGCGCACCTCAAACCTGTTCGTGACATCGGCGGCCTGGTGAGGCGGCTGCAGGCGGACTCGGGCCCGAACTGCCGCGTGGCCGTGCTCCCCGAAGGCCCCCAGACCGTCCCCTACGTCACTGAGAAGGTCCTCTCCCACGCCTGACGAGGATTGGACCGCCTACTTCATGCCCGCGATTCGCTGAATGAAGGAATAGCCCATCACTAGGGCCATGACCAGGGCTGAGATCCACAGGGCCAGGGTCAGCCATGCACCGGGTAGGACCTCTTTCGGCATGTGACGGTAGCGCAGGTAGACCGTGTAGAAGGCAATGACAGGCAACATGATGGCCTGGGCCGCTCCACCGATGATGACCATCATCACCGGCGCCTGCAGAAACATGAAATAGATGGAGGGGACGAAAAGAAGGATGACCACGAAGAGGCGCGTCACCCGGAGCCGTTTGGCGTAGTCGGTCTTGTCGTAGAGCTTGAGGATTCCGGCAAAATCGGCAAACACCCGGCTGTGCGCGGCCGTGGCGGCGAAGATGGTGGAATAGAGGACGGCGAAAGCACCGACCAGGAAGAGCGGCAACGACCAGGGCCCCATGGTTTCGGTGTACATGGTGGAAAGGACCTGAACCATCTCGGAGCCTTGGGGCAGGAGGCCCCGTCCGTGCAGGATTCCCGCTCCCAGAAAGTAGAAGGCCACCGTGGCAAAGGTGTAGATGACCATGGAATTGCCGACATCCACTCCCATGACCCGAATCCATCCGCCGGCTCTCTCCCGCCAGGCCGAGCCGCCGTCTCGAGGGCCGCTGTAACGGGCATACCCTTTCTCCAGGCACCAGTAGGGATAGGCCACCAACTCGGTGGCTCCCACTCCGGTGATGCCGAATGCGGCCACGGCGGTGATGAGTCCCCCTTCCGGAAGCTGGAACGACAATCCCGAAACGACCTGGGACCAGGAAAAGTACTGGGGCAGCTTGAACATCAGGAAGGCACAGCTGACAGTCAGAACGGTAAAACAGACCACCAGTCCCATGGAGACTCTCTCCACCACCCAGTAGCGTCCGCCGATGAGCAGGATTACCGTCACCAGGTTCACCACCCACACCCAGACACCGATGGGAACGGCGGGAACCAGCCGGTTGAGCACCTCGGAAACGCCCCCCAGCATCCCGCCCACCTGCAAGAGCGTAAACATGACCATCAGGAACCAGGCCCAGACCAGCCAGGAGGCTCGCAGACGCGGACCCGGCGCCCGGTCGAAGGCCTCCAGTGTGGTTTCGCCGGTCCCAATGGAGTAGCGGCCCAGCTCGTTTTGAACCACCACCTTGATGAAGCAGCTCAGAATGATCAGCCACAGCAGCGTGTAGCCGACCTCGGCTCCCAGCACGGTGGTGGCGATCAACTCGCCCGAGCCCACGATGCCGCTGGCCAGAATCAGGCCGGGACCGATCCGGCGAAGAATACTGGTATAGGTCCGTGGGGGATCCTCGATGTTTTCGGGACGAAGCTGGTAGGGATCGGAGAGGTTCTGGGTGGTCATGGGACGAAGGGCATGCTATCCCAGGCGGCCGAGCCAGTGCAAGGGAGGGATCGGCTGTCAGTTCAACATATGGGTTTTTTGGGTGTCAGGCGGAAGAGGCGCTACCGGAAAGGCTGTTGACTTGAGACATCAGGCGCGATTTCTGGCGGGCGGCCTTGTTTCGGTGAATGAGGCTGCCGTGGGTGGAACTGTCGATCAAAGACAGCGTCGGCGCCAGCAACTGTTCGACCTGCTCGGTGTTCTTCTCGGAAATGGCGTTTCTGATTTTTCCGAGCTGAGTGCGCAACCGGCGCATCTTGCTCCGCCTGGCCAAGCGCCTTTGCTCGTTCTGGCGGGCTCGTTTCATGGCTGATTTGTGTCTGGCCAATTCCTGTTCCCCCGATTCGGGTCGGCTCCGGCATCTCAGTACCGCAAGCGCGAAACCTTATACCGGGTCCGTCCGCCAATTGTCAAGCGAAAGAGGCAAGCATAGCAGGATCTATCCGCCGGTCACGCGCTCGTACCCGGCTCGCCAGTGACGGCCATAGCCGGCCGCATAACGGGGGTCGAAACCGCCCCCCATTTTTTCAGCGTGCTCGACGCATTGCCGCCAATTGGGGAAAAGCGCGGCGCCGAACCAGCCGAGCGCCAGCAGATCGATGCGTTCTTCGTCGTTCAACCCGACAAGCGATTTCAAAAGGTGCCTCCGGGACGGGGATCTCAAGGCGGGGGCCAAGTCGGCAGTATTCACGAAATGGAACCCCTCGGTTTCACTTGAGAGATTGTCGAGAACGAACTGCTCTGTTTGCGCAAAGACCTCGTAGGCTGTAATCAGTCTTTCTACCGTCTCCCGTTCGATGACCGGGGCAGTTGCCGCGGTTTCGATCCAATCCGCCACACCCGCCGCGCCGATGTACCGGACCGGGGCTCCCGGCAATCGACCAACTGCCTGATCCGCAAAGCGCTTGTCCGCTGTGACCAGATCCGACTCCGTAGTTTCGGCACAGGCAAGGTAGAGGCAATCGTAGATCGGGTGGTCTATTTCCATTGCAATTGAAATGGCACGCTCAACAAGTTCACCGTCCCGATGCAGAGTGATAATATCGGGCAACCCGGCGAGTTCTTCCAGGCAGGGTTGTGCGTCGGGCAGTTCCCCGCGTCGTTTCTTCTTCCAGATCGTGTTTGCGAACTCGACAGGCAGGAATTCGGGAGCTTGCAGATGGATGCGACGGGAGAGCAGAAGACGCGATTCATCGCTCATCGGTTCCGCCACGAACCACTTGATGATTATGCTGGCATCGACGGTCAGCTTCACCGATCACGATCCTCGCGCAGCAGTTTCACACTATCGGTTTGACGAGTATCGGTCGTAAGAGAAGCGAGTTTGCCCGTCCGCTCACGAAAGTCGATGATGCGCGCACGGCGGTCCACTTGTTGCGACAGTAAGTGGCGGACCTCTCCTTCAAGTGACCTGTGGTTCTGCTTGGCTTGAACCTTGAGCTTATCAATTACGCGATCATCAAGGTTTCGGATGGTCAGACTGCCCATAACCCCTCCTTCAGTAATACGCATTCATTATGCTAGCATAACGCCTGCGATCATGCATGCTTTCGTCAATCTCCGGCCCGCATTCAGTCGGGATCGATTCGGCGGACTCCACCCCATGGATTCCTGCAACCGTCCTTTGAGGATGCCGCACCTCACTTCTTCCAAGCCCGGCTTACCGTGATACACTAACCGGGCGAGCCATCAACAAATCCATCGTCCAACTTGTCTGATCTCCCTCTCGGCAAGTCCGTCAAAGTGGAAGGAGTATCAGAGATGAAAATCAGCGCGGAATTGATCGCCATTGGCATCCTTGGCGTTTCCCTGGTGAGCCTTGGATGGAAGGTGACCGGAGATTTGCGCCAGGAAATCCGCCATGTCCGAGAGGATGTCGCTGATGTCAGACAGGATGTAGCCGGTCTCCGAGAACGGATGGCGCGGCTGGAGGGGCTGTTTGAGGGCTTTACCAAGCGCGAGTTGGCGGAGCGGCAGAAGTAGCCTCCCCCCCGACCGGCATCCCTCGGGAGCGCGGGCGTCCCACCCGCATCCTCTTGCCGCCAACGAACCCTCCCCCCGCCATTCCCTGGCTGACCGCAGCCGGCCCTTTGAACGGGATACTCCGCCAGGGCGCGCCCGACCGCCGGGAGATGCTTGGTCTCGCCATCCTGGCTATTGGCGCTGCGGGCAGGCGGCAGCCTTCGCCGCTTGGCGGCTGTCCGGCTTCGGTGCGATGCTTCGGACAGCCACGCCGTCCTTACCCACCGCATCATCCAGGATGAAGGGGAGCAGCGGCGCCATTCCCGCTCGATAGAAGTGGGAGTGGCGGGCAAGGCTGTGCCGGGCCCTGTGCGGGCGGGACGCCCGCGCTCCCGGGTGGTCGTCATTCCATGCCCCGTTCCCTGCCCTGTGCTAAGATGGCCCTCCGTGAGGAACGAGACGGGACCGTTCCTGTTTCGCGGAACAAAGAACGGGAGAAAGTCATGATTCAGGAGGATTTGACCCGAAATTTTCAGGCCTTGGAGAAGCGGGTGCGGGATATACGGAGCTATCTTTGACGCCGATGCCAAGCGCAAGGAACTCCACCGGTTGGAAACGGATATCGCCGATCCGACCTTTTGGACGGACCAGTCCCAGTCCCAGAAATTGCTCCAGCGGCGCAAGCGGCTGGAAGCCGACCTGACCCTGGACGGGGAGCTGAATCGTTCGGTTGAAGACCTGGAGGCCTATTTCGATCTGGGAGCCGAGGGGGAGGATGTCAGCGCGGACATCCAGGAGGAGATGTCCCGGCTGGAAGCGCGGGTGGGAGAAGCCGAGACCCGGACGCTGCTCAGCGGCGAGAACGCCCAGGCCAATGCCTTCCTGACAGTCCATCCGGGAGCCGGCGGCACCGAGTCCCAGGATTGGGCCGAGATGCTGCTGCGCATGTACCTGCGCTGGGCCGAACAGCAGGAATTCACCCACGAACTGGTGGACAGCCAGGCTGGCGACGAAGCCGGGATCAAGTCGGCAACCATTGCCATCAAGGGTCTCAATGCCTATGGACTCCTGATGTCCGAGGTGGGAGTGCACCGCCTGGTCCGCATCTCTCCCTTCGACGCCAACAAGCGCCGGCACACCTCTTTCTCTTCCGTGTTCGTTTCTCCGGAAATCGATGACGCCGTGGAGGTGGTCATCGAGGAAAAGGACCTGAGGATCGACACCTACCGCTCCACCGGCGCCGGCGGACAACACGTCAACACCACCGATTCGGCAGTCCGAATCACTCATCTGCCCACCGGGATCGTGGTGCAGTGCCAAAACGAGCGTTCCCAGCACAAGAATCGGTCGGTAGCCATGAAGATTCTGCGCTCCCGTCTCTACGAGGCCGAACTGGAAAAAAAACGGGCCGAGAGCCGGGCCATCGAAGACAGCAAGCTGGATATCGCCTGGGGCAGCCAGATCCGCTCCTACGTGCTCCACCCCTATCGCCTGGTCAAGGACCACCGCACCAAAAAGGAAGTGGGCGATGCCGACCGGGTCCTGAACGGCGATATCAATTCCTTTATCAAGAGCTATCTGGTCTGGGCTCGCAAACCGACGCCCGCCTAGTGTTCTGTCTGCGGTCCGGACGATTCTTCCCGGTGGCGCGATTCCCCACCGGCCGACTGCCTCATGCTGGAACTTCAGACTCCGGTGCAATTCGTCAAGGGGGTGGGGCCGCGGAGGGCCCGCGACCTTGCCGCCAAGAACATCCATACCGTCGAAGACCTGCTCTACACCCTTCCCTATCGCTACGAGGATCGCACCCGTTTCTGCCAGGTGGGGGATCTGCAGCCGGGAGCAAAGGCCTCCATACTGGTCGAGGTATTGACCGCCGGTCTGTTGGTCACCCGCAAGAGCCGCCTGAAGATCTTCGACCTGGCTGCCCGCGACAAGACCGGCCGGATTCGCTGCAAGTGGTTTCACTCGGAATACCTCTACCAGCGCAAGATATTCAAGCGGGGACAGCAGGTTGTCTTTCACGGAAAATTCGAGCTTGACCCCTACGGCACCGGCAACCTTCAGATCATCAATCCCGAGTTCGAGATTCTGGATGAAGCGGTCCCCATTCAGGACTCGATAGACATGGGGCGAATCGTGCCCGTCTACGAGGCCACCAAAGGGCTGGGGACCCGCACGCTGCGGCGGTTGATCCACACTGTCCTGTCGCATCTCTCCCAGGTCCCGGAAACCCTGCCACTGGAGATTCTGGAGCGCCACGACCTCATGGACCGCCGGCCGGCCCTGCAGGAATCCCATTTCCCCTCGCCCGAAACCCGAGCGGAAGATCTGGCCGCCAGGCGCACTCCCGCTCTCAGAAGGCTGGTTTTCGAGGAGCTGTTTCTGCTGGAGGTGGGGGTCCGGTGGAAACGCCGCCTGGCCCGTCAACTTCGGGGGATGCCCTTCCGCATCGATCCGGGCCTCCGCAAGGCCGCCGGCAGTTTTCTACCCTTCCGGCCGACCCGGGCACAGGAAAGGGTCCTCAACGAGTTGGTCGAGGACATGCGCCAGCCCACTCCCATGAATCGCCTCTTGCAGGGAGACGTCGGATGCGGCAAGACCGTTGTCGCCCTGCAGGCCAGCGCCATGGCCATGGAGAATGGAGCTCAGGTAGCCTTCATGGCGCCCACCGAGATCCTGGCGGAGCAACACCACCACTACGCCGGACGCCTGTTCGCCGAAAGCGGCTACCGCATCGGATTGCTGACCGGCGGGCTGAAGAGGGCGGAACGGAACCGCTTGCTTGAAGCATTGTCCCAGGGGAGACTCCAGCTCCTGATCGGTACCCATGCCTTGCTGGAACCGGACGTCTCCTTTCAAAAGCTGGGACTGGCCATCATTGACGAACAGCACCGATTCGGCGTCCGTCAACGCTTCAATCTCATGCAGAAGGGCGTGCATCCCCATACCCTGGTGATGACGGCCACGCCAATCCCCCGGACTCTCTCCATGACGCTTTACGGCGATCTGGACGTTTCCGTCATCGACGAAATGCCCCCCAACCGGAGCCCGGTCAAGACCCACCTGCTGGACGACCTGAAACGGTCTCGCGCCTATCGGTTCATTGCCGATCAGGTCCGGGGGGGCAGACAGGTCTATGTGCTTTGCCCCCTGATCGAGGAGTCGGAAAAGATGGACCTGCGGCCGGCGCGGAAGATTTTTGAGCACCTGCAAGGCAAGGTCTTCCCCGACTTCCGGGTCGAGCTGCTCCACGGCCGGCTCAAGAGCACGGAAAAGGAGGCCGCCATGCAACGCTTCGCCGCCGGGCAAACCGACATTCTGGTTTCGACAACCGTGATCGAGGTCGGGATGGACGTGGCCAACGCGACCGTGATGCTCATCGAGCACGCCGAGCGCTTCGGTCTGGCGCAGTTACACCAGCTCCGCGGCCGGGTCGGAAGGGGGAGGGAGCCGTCCTACTGCCTGTTGATGCAGGGTTCCAGGACGATCAGCCCGGAAGCGGCCCAAAGACTGAACTGTCTGCGGGAAACCACCGATGGATTCGTGATTGCAGAGAAGGATCTGGAGATTCGGGGCCCCGGGGAGTTCTTCGGCGCCCGACAGTCGGGGCTTCCCACCCTGCGCGTGGCTCACCTGTTGCGCGACCTTCCCATTCTGGAGACGGCCCGCAGGGAGGCCGCAACCCTGGTGGACAACTTCGAATCGCAGACCTCCCTGGGCCAATGGGCCGCCGGCCTGAGCTCCGGTTGGCAAGCTCGCTACGGTCTGGTGGGAGTGGGGTAGCATCCCGCCCTGCCCGCACCCGCGGTCCGAACTCACCGGACTCGCGGAGAAACCCCTCATTTTTTGCAGCGGAGCGTTGCTCTCATGGTTCGGGTCATCGCCGGCAAGTTCAAGCACCAGCGCCTGACCACCCTGCGAGGTCCGGAGACCCGGCCGACTTCCGACAAGTTGAAGGAGACCCTGTTCAACCTGATCCGAGAGGAGGTGGAGGAGTCCGTCTTCCTGGACTGCTTTTCCGGCAGCGGCAGTGTCGGTATCGAGGCATTGAGCCGAGGAGCCCGGGACGTCACCTTGATCGAGTGCGCGCCTCGGGCGGTGCGGGTGATCGGGCGCAACCTGAATTCCCTCTCCCTGGACAAGACCGACCAGGTCAAGCTGCTGACTCAGCCGGTCCAGGTTTCCCTTCGAATCCTGCAGCGTCGAAAGTGCAAGTTTGGTATAGTCTTCATCGATCCGCCCTACGACGCCGTGCAACACTATCCCCGGACCCTGGAACAGATTCATCGCTGCCAAATTCTCGCTCCTGGTGCCTGTCTCATCCTCGAGCATTCCAAGTGGTTGACCTTGCAGCCCCGATACCACGATTTGAGCCGAGTGCGCCAGGTCCGGCACGGGGACAGCCAACTCAGCCTCTACCGTGGGACTTGAATCGAGCCGGCGACACCGAATTGAAGCAGCTGAGGCTCCCGGCTGCCTCCCGACCCGAGGTTGCCGCCCGTTTCCATGAAACAGCGCCAAAGAGATCATCGAGTTGGAGACCGTCCATGAAAAAGATCGCCCTCTATCCCGGGTCCTTCGATCCTCTCACCAACGGGCACCTCGACATCATCCACCGGGCCTCTCGCCTGTTCGACGAGGTCATTGTGGCCATCCTGATCAACAGCGAAAAGTCTCCCTTGTTCTCAGCCCATGAGCGGTCGACCATGATCCGGACCTCCCTGGGAAGCGACTACCCCAATGTGCGCGTGGACACGTTTGAAGGCCTGCTGGTCGACTACGCCCTGCAGCAGCAGGCCCGAGTCATTGTCCGAGGCATCCGTGCGGTATCCGACTACGAGTACGAACTGCAGATGGCCTTGATGAATCGGCGCCTGGAGCCTCAGATCGAAACGGTCTTCATGATGCCCTCCGAGGCCTACAGCTATCTGAGCTCCCGACTGGTCAGGGAAGTCTGCCAATTCGGGGGAACGATCTCCGGGCTGGTTCCCCGCAACGTGGAGGACCGACTGCTGAAAAAGATTGCCTCAATGGGCCGGGAAGGTCAGGCGACCGCCGCCAACAATCCCGACTCATGAGACTCTCACAGCGCGTCGGACGCATTTCGATGAGCTCGACGGGGGCCGTTTTCGCGGCCGCGGCCCAGCTCAAGGCCCAAGGCGTGGATGTGGTGGACCTCAGCGCCGGCGAGCCCGACTTTCCCACCCCGTCCCACGTCAAGCGGGCTGCCTTCGAGGCCATTCAGGACGACTTCACCCGCTACACGCCCACCGACGGCATTCCGCAGCTCAAGGAAGCCATCGTGCAGCGGCACGCCCGCGACTGTCGGTCCGACTATTCCACCCGCGAAGTCCTGGTCACCGTCGGGGCAAAGCATGCCATCTTCAACCTGACCAGCGCTCTGCTTCAGCCCGGCGACGAGGTGGTGATCCCTGTCCCCTACTGGGTCACATTCAAGGAGGCGGTCCACTACGCCGGCGCCGCCTGCCGCTTTGTCCCAACCTCGGAACCCGAAAATTTCCGCGTCACCGCGGACCGGATCGAGGCAGCCGTCTCTCCCCGAACCCGACTGATCCTGCTGAATTCACCCAACAACCCCAGCGGGGCAATCATTCGGGAAGAGGAGATGCGGAAGATCGCGGAACTGGCACGCCGGCGGGATCTCCTGGTGCTGACCGATGAGTGTTACTGTCACTTCAACTATGAAGGTTCGGCGCCCTTCTCGCTGGCCTCCCTCGGCAAAGACTACCGGGACCACGTCGCAGTGGTGGGATCGGTATCCAAGACCTACGCCATGACGGGCTGGAGGGTGGGATTCTGCCTGGGACCCGAGCCGCTGATCCGGGCCATGCTCAAGATCCAGAGCCACTGCACCTCCAACGCCAACTCCATCGCCCAGAAGGCAGCCGTGGCGGCCCTTGGCGGGCCTCAGGACTCCATTCAAGACATGCTGAGGGACTATGCGCGCCGTCGCAGCTTCATCGTCAAGGCGCTCAACGCCATTGACGGAATCTCCTGCAATTGGCCCGACGGCGCCTTTTACGTCTATCCCAACCTGCGGGGGCTACTTGACGCCCGCCGCGTGGAGAGCACCGCCGACCTGGCGCTGCAACTGCTGCAGGAGGCCCGGGTGGCGGTTGTGCCGGGGGAGGGGTTCGGCACGCGTGACCACATCCGTATCTCCTACGCCACATCCATGGAGCAACTGGAGAAGGGCGCCGACCGCCTGGCTCGGTTCTTCGGGAAGGTTTTGTGAGGCAACGCCTCGGAGCAGCCCGCCATGAAGGGGAAAAGAGTTATCCACGAAGGGCCGCCAAGAAGTTGGAGAAGACTCAAGAGGCATCCGCCGGGAGTTGGGAGGGAAAAGAATCCCGGCAGGGAGCCCTGTGCAGGCCTCGTGTGCAATCCATGCATGGTTTACACGGATAATTTACATTGATCCCCGGGGTACACGACCGCGTTTCTCAGCGGGCCGGTTTTTTCCAGCGTTCTTCCCCCTGTCGCTGCAAACGGTCCAGGACTTCCTGCATTTCCTGGTGCTTCCGGCGAATCTCCTCCCCGTCGGCTCGGCGCGAAACGTAAATCGGGGCGGCTTTGAGGATCAAGGCTCGTGAAAAGGGCAGCGGTATCTGGGATCCGTCCCAGTTGTCGAGCTCGATTTTGCGCTGCAGCGCGATATGGAAGCAGAAAATGGCGGCGCCGCTCCTCCGCGCCAGCAAGACCGGGCCGATCTTGGCATTGAAGCGGGGACCGCGGGGGCCATCCACGGTGAAGGCAACGTCGTTGCCTTGCTTCAATTTCCCGGACATCTCGGCCAGGGCCTTCATGCCTCCCCGGGAGCTGGACCCCCGGGCGGCTCCATAGCCGAAGATGCGGATAATGCGAGCAATGTACTCCCCGTCCAGGTTCTGGCTGGTCATCACCACGATGCCGCGGTCCCTCCAGTACCAGGTGGCCGGGAAAATGCCACAGTGCCAGAAGGTAAAGATGGCTTTCTTCCCGGAGCGATGGATCTGCTCCAGGTGTTCATCGCCCTGGCTCTCCCATCGGAGCGTCCTGCCGATCCAGCCGACCATCCAGGCTCCGACCCGCGTCACCACGGCAATCCAGATGCGCTGCCACCGCGTCAGCCGGCGGGGCCGGTCCCAGTAGGCCAGCCCTCTCCGGGGTTCCAGGGGCTTGGGTTCGGGGATCGGGTCGGAATTCATGGAAAACCTGGGGTCGGAGGCCTGGTCCTGGGCTATGGCCGCATTTCCCTGGCGATCTCGATCAACTTGGGAACGACCTGAAAGACGTCTCCGACGATCCCATAGTCGGCCACCTGGAAGATGGGAGCATAGGGGTCCTTGTTGATGGCGACGATGCAGCCCGAGTTGGACATGCCCACCAGGTGCTGGATGGCCCCTGAAATCCCGCAGGCAATATAGAGCCTGGGCGTGACGGTCTGGCCCGAACTGCCGATTTGATGCTCCTTGGGCAGCCAGCCGCCGTCGGTTACCGGCCGGGAGGCCCCCACTCCCGCCCCCAGGGCCGAAGCCAGGTCGAGAATCAACTGGAACTTTTCCTTGCTGCCCAAACCCCGCCCTCCGGCGACGATGATCTCCGCCTGGCTCAAATCCACCTTGGTCTGAACCGCCTCCATGACTTCCAGCAGCTTCCTGCGAAGCACCTCGTCAGCCACGCCGGCCCGGCGGTGCTCGACCCGTGGCGGGGCTTTCAGATCCTCCTCCGAGGCGGGGAATGCCCCCTGCTGCAGCGATACCAGGTAGGGGGGATCCCCCTTGGGACTCACCTCCAGGTTGAGCTTGCCGTTGAACACCTGGCGCACCCACAGGAGTTGGCCGCCCGTGGAGCGGAAATCGACACAGTTGGGGATCAAGCCCCGATCCAGCATGGTCGCCAGCTTGGGAGCAAAATCCATGGTCTGATAGGTGTGGCCCAGGAGCAGCAGATAGGGATTGTCCCGCCTGGCGAACTCCGCCAGAACCTCGCAGTAGGCTTCGGGCGTGTAGTGCCGGCAGTGCTCATTGGCCAAGGCCACTACCTCCAGGCCGCTCCGCCCGGAAACCTCGCGAGCCAGGCTTTCGATATCGCTCCCCACCAGGGCCAGGCACACCTCCTTCCCGAGCGCGGCTGAGAGCTTGCGGCCCAGGCCGATCGCCTCCCAGGAAATCTTCTTCAGCCGGCCGTCCCGGTGTTCGCCCAAAACGACGATCCTGCTTGTCATGGTCCGATTTTCCTTCTCCGACGGATGCTGTTGGCGTCTCTCGAATCGCCGGGCCGTCCGAAACGTTCGGCTCCATCGGCCAACGGGGCTAAATCACTCCGATTTCGTTGACCAGCTTGTCCACCAGCGTCCGGGCCGCCTCTTCAGCTCCGCCCTCGATCATCACCGTCTGTTTTTTCCTTTCGGGCGCCAGCAATCGGTGGTGCGTGACCTTGGCGGCCACCTCGCCCACAGTCTCCGCGGCGAGTCCCAGGTCCGAGACCGTCAGCACACGGTACTCCTTTTTCTTGGCTTGCATGATCCCTCTCAGGGTGGCATAGCGGATCGGGTGACTTCCCGACTGAATGGTCAGGACCGCGGGTAGCGGAAGCTCGACGCGCTCGAAGACATTGCTCTCCAGTTCCCGTTTCACCTGAATCGTGCCGGTCTGGCCCTCGTAGGCGATCTCCAACACGATGGTGGCGCAGGTCCATCCCAGGATCTGAGACAGGACGACGCCCGTCTGAGCGAAAGCCATGTCCTCCGACTGCACGCCGGTGAGCACCAGGTCATAGTCCTCCGGGGCGACGGCAGCGGCGATGGCCTGGGCCGTACCCCAGGCATCCCCACCTTCGAATGCCTCCCCCTTCAGGTGGATGGCCCTGTCGGCTCCCATGGCCAGGGCGTTGCGCAGGACCTTGGAGACACGGTCGGGCCCCAGGGAAAGCGCCGCCACTTCACCTCCCAATTGCTCTTTCAAACGGAGGGCTTCCTCCAGGGCGTAGAGGTCGCTCTCGTTGGTTTCGAAGACCAGGTCCTCCTCCAGGACCCTGGAGCCGTCCTGGTTCAGCTTGTAGCGGGAGTCCCGTTCGGGAACCTGTTTGAGGCAAGTCAGGATTCGCATGAGAATTCCAGGGGACTTGAATCTCCAACACGGCGGAATTCAGAAATTAGCTTA
The DNA here is from genome assembly GCA_028875575.1 of Acidobacteriota bacterium. Lineage (NCBI taxonomy): Bacteria > Pseudomonadati > Acidobacteriota > Acidobacteriota bacterium. The sequence continues at coordinate 112,363 of JAPPDF010000042.1, read as the reverse complement.
TCCCGAAAGTGGCTGTCAACGAGCCGCCTGCCCAAAAAAGCGAGATGAAAATCCACGCCTACCGGGGATTTCCCGAGCCGTATGTCTGCTATCATGAAGCAATCATCCTGGCTCAATGAAGGCCAGTCATAACGCAACCCCGACGTCCGGGAGTCACTCCGGGTTCGGGGCATGCGGGCGGAGCAGGTCGGCCGCCGGCAACCGTTGTCGCGGAGGTGTCACCATGAAACGATTCTGGATTCCCTTTCTGCTGGTGTGGTTCCTGTGGCCTCAAAGCGCGCAGCCCGAAGAGAACCCTGCCTGGATTGCCCTCTTCAACGGCCGGGACCTGAGTGGCTGGCAGGAGCACGGCCAGGAGAAATGGACCGTCGAAGACGGCGAGATCCTGGGAGAAGCCCTGACCCAGAAATACGGTTATCTGGCCACAACCAGGACCTACAAGAACTTTGAGCTCAGAGCCAAATTCAAGGGTGAAGGAACCGGCAACAGCGGCATCTTCTACCATTCGACCCTGCAGGGAGTCGACATCAAGGGGGTTCAGGTGGAGGTGGACCCCAACCCGGGCATGCACACCGGAGGACTCTACGAGAGCGGCGGCCGGGGATGGCTGGTCAAGCCCGGCCCAGCCGGAGAGGCGGCCCTGAAACCGGGAGAGTGGAACGATATTTCCTTTTCGGTGTTGGGCAATCGGGTGGTGACCTTTCTCAACGGTGTGCGGGCCGTGGACTACAAGGATCCTGCCCCCCGCTATTTCGACGGAGTCATCGCACTGCAGCTCCACAGCGGCGGCGAAGGCAAAATGCGCTTCAAGGACCTCTACATCCGGGAGATCGAATAGGTGGAACGTCCTCAGATCCGGTGCTTCAGGTAGACCGTCCGCAGCTCCGAATAGAAGTCGATGGCCACGCTGCCCTGCTCCCGATAGCCCGTGCTGGAAGCCTTGGTGCCTCCAAAGGGCAGTTGATACTCCACCCCGGCCGAGGGCAGGTTGACGATAATCAAGCCGGCTTCGATGCGGTTGATGTAGTTGAAGGCCTGATCGATCCTGTTGGTCAGAATCGACGCCGACAGCCCGAACTGGACCCGGTTGGCGAGCTCGATGGCTTCGTCGAGGTCTTCGACCGCAAAGAGAGCCAGCACCGGGCCGAAAATCTCTTCCTGGGCAATCCTCATATCCGGCGACACCTCGGAAAAGATGGTGGGTTGCACGAAGTAGCCCTTGTCCCATTCCGGACCGGTCAGTCGCCCGCCCCCGCACAGCAGGCGCGCTCCTTCCTGCCGGCCGACCCCGATGTAGTCCAGGACGGTGTTCATCTGATTCTCGTCGACGCACGGTCCCATCTGGATCCCCTGCCGGAGACCGTCGCCGACTTTCAGATTCTCGGTTTTCTCCACCAGCAACCTCACGAACTCGTCGAAAACCGGCTTCTCCACCAGGGCTCGACTGGTGGCGGTGCATTTCTGTCCGGTTGAAAAGAATGCGCCGTTGACCACCACGTCGGCAGCCTGGTCCAGGTCGGCGTCCCGGAGCACGATGGTGGGGTTCTTCCCGCCCATTTCCAACTGGGTCTTGATTCCCCGCGGAGCCGTCTGACGTTGGATCCCGTTGCCGACCTCGCAGGACCCGGTAAAGGAGACCGCCTTGACCAGGGGATTGGCGATCAGCTCATCGCCGATGGCCGCCCCGGACCCGGTGACCACATTCAGCACGCCCTTGGGCAAGCCGGCCTCGTGCAGCACCTCGGCCACTCGCACCGTGCACAGCGGCGCCAGCGAGGCCGGTTTGATGACCAGGCTGTTTCCGGCAACCAGCGCCGGGGCTATCTTCCAAACCGGAATGGCAATGGGGAAATTCCAGGGAGTCAGCAGGGACACCACGCCCAGCGGCTTGCGGAAGGTGTAGCCGAAGACGCCGTCTCGTTCCGAGGGTACCGTTTCGCCGCTGAGCCTGGCGCCCTCGGCCCCGAAATAGCGCAGGATGTTGACGGCGCGGCCCACTTCCCCCCGAGCCTCCGGCAGCGTTTTCCCCTCTTCGCGGGTCATCTCGGTCGCCACCTGCTCGGCCCGCTTTTCCAGCAACTCGGCGGACCGCATGAGGATGGTGCCGCGCAAGGGGGCCGGCATCTCGGCCCAGGCCTGCTGAGCCTGGCCGGCGGCCTCCAGCGCCTGCTTCACGTCAGCCGCCGTGGACGCCTGGTAGCGTGCCACCACTTCCCGGGTGTCGGCCGGATTGATACTCTCGAACGATTTCCCAGAAGGGCTTTCCACCCACTCACCGGCAATGAAGTTCCCGAATGTCTCCGACATGCTTCCCTCCGATCATGGCTCGACGGCATCTTTTTTCGACCGGCCGGCCGCCTATCAGCAGCGGCGGCCCATCTTAGTTTCGGGTCAGGGCTTTGTCAATCTTGTGGTATGATTCACGCAAACGGCAGACAATCATCCACCGGTTTCGGTCCGCACTTTTAATTGCAATCTATTGAAAATAGAGGGGTTTGTTGATGAAATCCAAGCAAGCAAGGATTGATGAGGGCAAATTGGGCGCCATCACCTGCGATCCCTTTCCGGCTTCGCAGAAGATCTACGCGCCCGGCAAAATTCATCCTTCCATTCGGGTTCCCTTGCGCCAGGTAAGTCAGACTCCCACCCGACAGCTCGGCGGCGCCGAAAGGGATGCGGTTCTCAATCCCCCGATAACTCTCTACGATACCAGCGGCCCCTACACCGACCCCTCGGTCGAGATCGACATCCGCCAAGGCCTGTCCCCTATCCGGGTCGAGTGGATCAGGGACCGCGACGACGTTGAGGACCTCCCGCAGGTCTCTTCCCGGTATGGCAAGCTGAGACTGGCCGACCATCGCCTGGATGCCCTTCGATTCAAGCACCTTCGCCGCCCCGTGCGTGCCAGGTACGGACGCAATGTCTCCCAGATGCATTACGCCCGCCGCGGAGTGATCACACCCGAGATGGAATTCATCGCCATTCGGGAGAACCAGCGGCTGGAGAGCGGACTGGACCACCAGCATCCCGGCAATTCCTGGGGCGCCAGTCTGCCGGCCCGGATCACCCCCGAGTTTGTGCGCGATGAGGTCGCGCGCGGCAGGGCCGTCATTCCGGCCAATGTCAACCATCCGGAACTGGAACCGGTGATTATCGGGCGGAACTTCCTGGTCAAGATCAACGCCAACATCGGCAATTCAGCCGTATCCTCCACCATCGAAGAGGAAGTGGAAAAGATGGTCTGGGCGATCCGATGGGGCTCCGACACGGTGATGGATCTGTCCACCGGACCCAACATTCATGAAACCCGCGAATGGATTCTTCGCAACAGCCCGGTTCCCATCGGCACCGTGCCCATCTACCAGGCACTGGAGAAGGTCCAGGGCAAGGCGGAGGAGCTCACCTGGGAGATCTTCCGCGACACCCTGGTGGAACAGGCCGAACAGGGGGTCGACTACTTCACCATTCATGCCGGCGTACGCCTGCGCTACGTTCCGCTGACAGCCAAGCGGGTCACCGGCATCGTCTCCCGCGGCGGGTCCATTCTGGCCAAGTGGTGCCTGGCTCACCACAGCGAGAACTTCCTCTACACCCATTTCGAGGAAATCTGCGAGATCATGAAGGCCTACGACATCACCTTCAGCCTGGGTGACGGGCTGAGGCCCGGCTCCATCGCCGACGCCAACGACGAGGCCCAGTTCGCGGAGCTGGACACCCTGGGCGAACTGACCAAGATTGCCTGGAAGCACGACGTGCAGACCATGATCGAGGGCCCCGGACACGTTCCCATGCAGCTGATCCGGGAAAACATGACCCGCCAGCTCGAGACCTGCGGGGAGGCGCCCTTCTATACCCTGGGTCCCTTGACGACGGACGTGGCCCCCGGATACGACCACATCACCAGCGCCATCGGCGCCGCCATGATCGGATGGTACGGCACCGCCATGCTCTGCTACGTCACTCCCAAGGAACACCTGGGCTTGCCCGAACGAGAGGACGTCAAGGAGGGGGTCATTGCCTACAAGATTGCCGCTCACGCCGCCGATCTGGCCAAGGGCCATCCCGGAGCCCAGGCGCGAGACAACGCCCTTTCCAAGGCCCGATTCGAGTTTCGCTGGGAAGACCAGTTCAACCTGGGCTTCGATCCGGAGCGAGCCCGACAGTTCCACGACGCCACCCTGCCGTCGGACAACGCCAAGCTGGCCCACTTCTGCTCCATGTGCGGACCGCACTTCTGTTCCATGAAGATCACCGAGGACGTGCGCGCTTACGCCGAACAGATGGGAGTCAACCCCGAAGACGCCCTTCAGCAAGGCATGGACAGCAAGTCCCGGGAATTCCAGCAGAAGGGCGCCAGCCTCTACCAGAAGGTGTAACGTCCGCGTCCCAATGGCTCGTCCCGGGCCGTGGCTACGTTTTGTCGCCGCATTCGCGGCTCAACTCCCCTACGTGACGTCTCCCGATGACTCCCCCGGGCCCTGGCCCGGGGCATATTCCAAATAGAAAAACACGTTTCCTCTTGCAGCGTTGTGGGTTTGGGGAGAGCTGCGAATGCTGCGGTTGACGTGGGTTACCTGGCGAGACGCCACCTACGGGCCATCCCTATAGAGCAGCGTAGCTGCGGCTCACGGTAGCCCCGGGTGTCAACCCGGGGTCGTCTGAGTTCTGCGCCAACCCAGCCGCGAATGCGGCGAATAGAAAGCGCCCCTTCGGAAACGCACTGCTTCCCCAAAGAAAAGCCGTCCCACGTCACCTCTTACCGCTGTCGTTGCTTCGGCGAGGCGATGGTTGCGCCGCTGGACGACGAACAACCTTTCCAGATTGAAGCCCAACGCAACCCGGGGTCGTCTGGTTCCGCGCCAACCCAGCCGCGTATGCGGCGCATTGAAAGCACCCGTCCCCGAAGGCGACGCCTCCACAAAAAAGCAGGGAACACCGCGTTACCCCTCCGGCTCAACTGCAGGCAGAATCTCCTATCTGACGATCTTGCTAGTTCCGTCCCCCCCCACCGGTTCGACTGCGGGCGGAGCCCTTGTCTCACCGACTCCCCCTCCAGGGGGGAGTGATTGAGGCCAGCAACAACCGTGTCTCAAACCCTTCATTTTCAATGGGCAGACACGGTAGCCGCTCCGGACTTTCCCATGGTATCCGGGCTCTGCGAGGGATTTGTGGGAATGAAACGGGTGCACAACATTTAGTTGCCGGTCGGGTGAAGGGTCCATCATTTTGTGCAAAAAACCGTGATAATGCTTGACAAGACACTTCACCGGCGTACAATGCCTCTCACCAAAGCGAACGGATGGACCCCTAGTTTAGTTCGGGCTCGAATCGGTACCGGCCCCACCACCGAAGGTCGGCCTGACGAGCAGATTGCCTGCCTGCATTCCATTGTCCTGATAGAGGATCAAGGAGACTTTCCATGCTACTGAACGCAAAGACGGGAAGCCCGGCTACGGCCGCAGCCACCGGTGCGTCGGAAGAAACCAGACTCCTGCATTTCGACCGGGTTTACACCCAGCCCGGGGTGCATCCCTTCGATCAGGTTCAGTGGGAGAAGCGCGATGCAAGCATCACCAATGAAAAGGGAGAGGTGATCTTCGAGCAGCCTGATGTGGAAGTGCCCGAAAGCTGGTCCATGCTGGCGACCAACGTGGTGGTGTCCAAATACTTCAGGCGATCCACCAATGGCAGGGGCCGCGAGAAGAGTGTGCGCCAGCTCATTGGAAGAGTGGTGGACGCTATTCACCGATGGGGACAGGAGGGGGGCTATTTCGCCACACGCGAAGACGCCGACACCTTCAAGGCAGAGCTCACCCACCTTCTGGTCGACCAAAAGGCGGCATTCAACAGCCCCGTCTGGTTCAATTGCGGCATCGAGCCCAAGCCCCAATGCTCGGCATGTTTCATCAACTCGGTGGAAGACCGCATGGAAGCCATTCTGGATCTGGCCAAGACGGAAGGCATGCTTTTCAAGTGGGGAAGCGGCACCGGCACCAATCTCTCCCCGATTCGTTCCTCGAAGGAGTTGCTTTCCGGTGGGGGGGAGGCGTCCGGCCCGGTCTCCTTCATGAAGGGCTACGATGCCTTCGCCGGCGTCATCAAGTCGGGTGGCAAGACGCGCCGGGCGGCCAAAATGGTCATCCTGAACGCCGAGCATCCCGACATCGTGGAATTCATCAAGTGCAAGGAGGAGGAGGAAAAGAAAGCGTGGGCGCTGATCTCGGCGGGATACGATCCTTCCTTCAACGGCCCTGCCTATAGTTCGGTCTTCTTCCAGAATTCAAACAACAGCGTTCGGGTCACCGACGAGTTCATGCAGGCAGCCGTCGAAGACCGCGAATGGAGCACACGAGCGGTGACCACCGGTGAGATTGTGGAAAATCACCGTGCCCGAAATCTGCTTCAAATGATGGCGGAGTCCGCCCACGTTTGCGGCGACCCCGGCATCCAGTTCGACACCACGGTCAACGACTGGCATACCTGCGCCGGCACCGATCGCATCAATGCCTCCAACCCCTGCAGCGAATATATGTTCCTGGATGACACTGCCTGCAACCTGGCGTCGCTGAATCTGATGAAATTCAGAAATGGAGACGGTCGCCTGGATGTCGAGCGGTTCAAACACGCGGTGGGTGTGATGATCACGGCCCAGGAGATCATCGTCGACAACGCCAGCTATCCCACCCCCGCCATTGCCGAAAACAGCCACCACTTCAGGCCGCTGGGACTGGGCTATGCCAACCTGGGAGCCCTGCTCATGTCCTCCGGGCTTCCCTACGACAGCGATGCCGGCCGCGCCTATGCCGGCGCCGTCACGGCCCTCATGCACGGAGAGGCCTACCACACCTCCGCCAGGATTGCCCATGATCTGGGCCCCTTCGCCGAGTTCCCGCTGAATCGCGAGCCGATGTTGAGGGTAATTCGCAAACACCGCGCTGCCGCCTCCAATCTGCCCGCTTCCGCTCTGCCCCAGGATCTCTACCAGGCCGTCCAGGACTGTTGGAGCGATGCTCTTTCCGAGGGAGAGCGGCACGGCTACAAGAATTCCCAGGTGACGGTGCTGGCGCCGACCGGAACCATCGGATTCATGATGGATTGCGACACCACCGGAGTGGAGCCCGACATCGCCCTGGTGAAGTACAAGAAACTCGTCGGCGGCGGCCTGCTCAAGATCGTCAATCAGACCGTTCCGGAGGCATTGACGCGGTTGGGATACGGCAAGGAAGAAACCAACGAAATCATCAAGTACATCGACGAAAACGAAACCATCGAAGGGGCTCCCTTTCTGAAGGAGACGGACCTGCCGGTCTTCGACTGTGCTTTCAAACCCATGAACGGAGCTCGTTCCATTCACTACTCGGGTCACTTGAAGATGATGGGGGCCGTGCAACCCTTTCTCTCGGGCGCCATTTCAAAGACCGTCAACATGCCCGAGGAAGCCTCGGTGGATCAAATTCAGGAAGCCTACGTTGAAGCCTGGCGACTGGGTCTCAAGGCTCTGGCCATCTACCGGGACGGATCCAAGCGGTCACAGCCGCTGAATACGAGTCTCAAGGAGGAAGGAGAGAATGGGTCGGCCCGACCGGCTCGGCTCCGACTCCCCGACGAGCGCCAGGCCATCACCCATAAGTTCAGTGTCGCCGGCCACGACGGGTACCTGACGGTGGGAATGTACGACGACGGCACCCCCGGAGAGATCTTTGTGGTCATGGCCAAACAGGGTTCCGTGGTTTCCGGGCTCATGGACACGGTAGCCACATCCATTTCCATGGCCCTGCAGTACGGGGTGCCGTTGAGAGTCCTGGTCGACAAGTTCAGCCACAGCCGGTTCGAACCCGCGGGGTTCACCAACAATCCTCAGATCCCCATTGCCAAGTCCATCGTGGACTACATCTTCCGCTGGCTCGGCCAGAAATTCCTGACCGTCGAGGATCAACCCCAACCGGAGAAGGCGGCTCCCGTGACCAGCACGCAGATGGAACATATGGAAAAGCAGGTCTTTCAAACCCAGGCAGATGCCCCGCCCTGCCCCGAATGCGGCTCCATCATGGTGCGCAACGGCGCCTGTTACAAGTGCCTCAACTGCGGCGCCACCAGCGGCTGCAGTTGAACTTGCGCCGCATAGGTGTCTCACCCTGATCCCCGGGCTTCCACCCGGGGCTACCCTGAGCCGCAGCTACGCTGCTTTATAAGGAAGGCTTGTAGTCAGCGTTTCCAAGGACTACCCACGCAAACCGCGGCTGCCCTGCTCTCCCCTTAACCACAACACTGCCAGGGGACAGGACCTTCCCCTTGTTCCTCTCCGGTCGCTGGAACGACACTCCAGCCTGGCTGCCAACGGCGAGAGGTGAACCTTATCCCGGCGGCCAGTCCATCTTCCGGCCTCCCAGCAGGTGCAGGTGGATATGAAAGACCGACTGGCCGGCGTCAGGGCCGGTATTGAACACCGTTCGGTAGCCGGACTGGCGATGGCCCCGCCGGCGGGCCAGATCCCGTGCCACCATCACCAGATGCCCCAGGCACTCGCGGTCTTCCCGGCTCGCGTCCTCCAGGGACTCCAGGTGTTTCCTGGGAATGATCAGCAGGTGGGTGGGAGCCTTGGGGTTGATGTCCTCGAATGCCAGGGCCAGGTCATCCTCGAACACGACCTTGGCGGGAATCTCCTTCCGAATGATCTTGCAAAACAGGCAGTCTGACATCGGCTCCTCTCCTGTTGGCTCTTTGTCCTTCTATACCTTTCTCGCCGAAACCACCCTGGGAATCCCGTTCAAGTCGTCGGTAACCCCCAGCAGATCCCAGCCCTGCCCGAGCAGACCGCACACCGCCTCCTGCATGCTGTAACCGATCTCCATAATCAGCAGCCCGCCCGGCCTGAGCCGGACTTGAGCTTGAGACAGCAACCGGCCATAGAGGCCGGACGCTCCCTCTTCTCCGACCAGGGCCAGCCGGGGCTCCCAATCCCGGACTTCCTTCTGAAGTCCGCTCAACTCCTCAGGACCCACATAGGGGGGATTGGAGACAACGGCGTCGAGCTGCCCCTTGCGCAGCCGGGGAATCAATGGTTTCAACAGATCCCCCTGCAAAAAAGTGATCTTGCGCTCCACCCCGTGACGGGCAGCATTCCGCCTCGCAACCTCCAGGGCCGCCTCCGACAGGTCCGTCGCCCAGACCCGCGCCCGCGGAAGCGCCACGGCCAAACTGATTGCCAGACAGCCTGAACCGGTTCCCACATCAGCCAGTTCCAGACCGCCTTCCGCCAGGTGCTCCAGCGCTGCCTCCACCACAAACTCCGTCTCCGGCCTCGGAATGAAGACAGCCGGCGACACTTCGAAGAGCAGCCCGCGAAATTCCTGTTGACCTAAAATGTATTGGAGCGGCTTCCCCCGACACCGTTCCCCGACTCTGGCGAAGAAGACCCGGCCCAAGGATTCATCGACCTCATCCCGAAAGTGAGCCAAAAGGGAGCTGCGCGTCTTTCCCAGGGAATGTGCCAACAGGATTTCGGCATCGACCCTGGAGTTGACCACGGCATGCCGGGTCAGTTCCTCACAGGCGGCGGCGAGGGCTTCGAAAACCCGCATGGCGAATCGAAGGGATGGCGTGGCCGGTCATTTGGGTGGTTGGACCGCAGACCACCGGCCTCGTGCTCTCAATGGCGAACCGACTCCACTTCCCTCTTCAGGTCTTCAGCCTGAAAATGGCTCACCAGGGCATCGATCACCGGGGTCAGATTCCCATCCATGATGCCTTCGAGCCGATGAAGGGTCAAACCGATGCGATGATCGGTCAATCGGTTCTGGGGAAAGTTGTAGGTTCGGACCTTTTCACTTCGGTCCCCGCTTCCCACTTGGCTCCTGCGATCCTGGGCAATGGCCTGGCGCTGTTCTTCCATGGCGATTTCGTAGAGGCGGGATCTGAGCACTCGCATGGCCTTGGCCCGATTCTTGATCTGTGACTTCTCGTCCTGGCAGGTCACTACCAGACCGGTAGGAAGGTGGGTGATGCGAACGGCCGAGTAAGTGGTATTGACCGACTGCCCTCCGGGCCCCGAGGAGCAGAACCTATCGATGCGCAAGTCCTTTTCGTCGATACCCACTTCGACCTGGTCGGCCTCCGGCAACACCGCAACCGTGACAGCCGAGGTGTGCACCCGCCCACTGGCCTCGGTTGCCGGCACCCGTTGGACCCGGTGGACCCCGCTTTCGAACTTCAGGTTGCGGTAGACTTTGCTGCCCTCGATGATGGCAATCACTTCCTTGAGCCCACCGGCTCCCGATGGACTGGACGACATCATTTCCACCTGCCAACCTTGAGACTCTGCAAAGCGGCAGTACATTCGAAAGACTTCCTGGGCAAAGAGGGTGGCTTCGTCGCCCCCGGTTCCAGCTCGAATCTCCAGCAGCACGTTCTTTTCGTCGTCAGGGTCCCTGGGCAGCAAAAGGACCTTCAGTTGGCGTTCACATTCCTCCAGGGTGCACCCGACCTCGGAAGCCTCTTCCTGTGCCAGTTCCCGGAGTTCGGGCTCGGAATGGGCGTCCCGAGCCACCTGCCTGGCATCTTCCAGACTCACCTGGAGCTTCTTGTACTCCCGGAACTTCTCCACCACCGGAGCGAGATCCCTGTGAGCCTTGGCATGCTTCTGATAAGTGGCCGGATCGGCCAGAACTTCAGGATCTCCAAGAAGGCGAGTGATCTCCTCGTAGGACGCTTCCAGTTGCGCGAGTTTGTCTAGCATGACGCACCTCGGAGACGGCCAGGGCCGCCGACGTCAGGACACTGGTTGAAAGGGTGCTGAATAATTACGGCCTCTACGGCCCGGAGCCTCAGGATGGCGCGGGATGCGGGGAGGGGCCCTCTGTTCAGGCCGGAAGATCGAGATTGCTGGATGGGGGCTGATGGCGGACGGCGCCGCCTAGTCCAGACCGGCGCGCAGGCCGTACTTTCTCTGAAATCGTTCCACGCGCCCGGCCGTATCCACCAGTTTCTGCTTGCCGGTGAAGAAGGGATGACACTTGGAGCAAATCTCCAGGCGGATTTCGCCCTTGGTGGAACGCGTCTTGAAGGTTTCCCCGCAGGCGCAGGAAACCGTTACCTCAACGTATTTCGGATGAATTTTCGGTTTCATGGCATGAACCGATCTGACCAAACCCGTCTGAACCACGGCAGATTATAAGGTCCGGGCGGACGCTTGACAAACAAAATCTGGACCGGTGCGCCCGGCATCACTCGATCGGTAAGGCTCACTCCCACCGGATGGGAATCGGTGGTCAATGCTGGTGGCCATGCCTGCCGTGCCACTGTAAGGCAATCGATGGGCAACGGCCCAAGGGTTTCCTGTTGGAGAACACCGGCGCCAGGAACGGCCGCCCGCGGGCGGATACGAACACCCTCGATGCCGCGCCGCCAGGTCCTCATATCGGCGTGAGGGTGACCGATGCTCGGGTGAAGTAGATCGAGGTCCTGGACTCGAATCCCGAGTCGGCCCCCAACAACAGCCAGGCCCGGCCATCGGGAGCCACCGATATCGGAGTCGGTGTCGTTCGGCCCTGGAAGGACTTGCGCTCCCACCGGCTCGCCTGCTCGCAGTTTCGGGAGTTGGCGATGTCACCGAGCACCACGGCTTGTGAGCCGCCCCGCGACTGATTTCCGACGTCGATGTTCATGCGCAGATAGGAGCCGTCGGAGACCGCGAGCGGTTCGACGTCGGTCACTCCGGCCTTGATCCAGACGCTCTCTCCCGGCGCTCCGCCGACACCGACGCACCCTGCCGGCGTGTCGGTGGCGATCTCCACGCCGACCGTTACCTTGTATCGCACGCCGGGCGACAGGCCGCTAATGGGTCCTTTGAAGAACATGAAGAGGTCGTCGCTCCGGTTGACTCCGGAGATGAACAGGGCGGACTGAGACTCCAGCGGGGGCGGCAGTCTGCGGTAGTCCGAAGTCAACTCGTAGATTTCCGCGTCGGCGGGCGGATAGTCCGCGAAGCCGGCGATGAATCCCTGTGGCCCTCGATGGAAGTCCACGGTGAACGCCAAGTCCTCTGCCGGCACGCCGGCAACCGGTGGAACACCTTCATCCAGGTAATAGCCTGCCCCGATCAGCACCGGAACCCCGAAGGAGGTGATCCTCTTGACAAAGGTCACCTTGCGCTGCCGCTCGCCGGTGGACGGATTATGCTGGGAGTAGTAGAGGAGGGTCTCGCCAAAGGCATCGGCAACCCCCAGAATATTCCGGCCCTCGAAGCCGCCGATTTCGCTGGACGACAACTCCGACCCAATCCAGGAATCCGCCGGAGAACCGCTGAAGAAGGTATGGCCGTAGGTGTCGAGGCCGAACAGGTAGATGGAGCCGCTGCGCCAACGGGGGTCGTTGGCCAAGCTTATCGAGGCGAAATACCCCCTCGAATCCATCTCCATGGCGGCGCAGCGGACAAACTCCCGCAGCCGCGCCTCGGAAGGGTTGGAGTCGAGCATGGCGGCATTGACTTCCTCGCTCCTGCAGGTGCCGGGCAGGTCACGCCGGTAGACCCCCACTCCGATTGCGGCCGGGGTGCCCATCCAGTCGATACCCTTGACGTAGCTGACTTTCGGCTCGACCTCTCCGGTGGCCGGGTTGAAGAAGGAGTAGTGGTTCCAGCCTTCGTCGAAACTCGTCAGGAGACGATGCAGTTCCTTGAAGTAATCGTTTCCGAAGGAGTCGATCTGCCATGGAAACGGGAGGCCTTCCAGGGACGGATTGGGTGGAAAGACAAATACCCGGGCCTGATCGCTGACTGGCGTGACTTCGGAGACGAAGACATAGGTCGGCCCGCTCTTCCAGCGCTCCTCCTCGTTGAAGGCCCTGTGGGCCTGCTCGAACCCCACCTCCTGCACAAACTCGTAGGCGCACTGCGTCAGCGTCTTGGCGTCCTGCGGCGTCCGAACGGCGCCGGCCGAGACGGAGCGGTCCGCGCAAGTATCCTCGGAGGCCAGGGCCGGAGAGACGAGGAGGAAGGCCAGGAGAATTGGAATGGGAAGACAATGAGACTTGGTCACGAGCATGGTTTAGCTGAACACGGCAGAATGCGGCGGTTTTTGAAATATTGTAACGTACACTTATAAAATAGGTTAAACCAATTTGGGCAGAAACGGACGGATGCCAGCGCAACCTGTCGGCAAACCGCTGGGCAGCTTGCTGGCGTTGGCCGGCGGGATTGGCGGCCGCTATCGGTGGCGGCCCCGTCACTTCCAACGTCGGCGCCCTTCCGTTGCTCCCCAGACTCTCCCGCTCAATAACCCAGCACGCTGTAGTTGCCGTCCATAATCAGCCGGATCGAGACGTACAAGCCAAGCAGTGCGCACAGCACCCAGAAGGAGTTGATCACAATGATGTAAATGAGTGTCTGAAGCCGGCTGATCCGGGTTTGTCGTTGGGCCACAAAGAAGCTGACGCAGTAAAGCGTGGTTGCGTAGACCCACTGCCAGAACACCATGGCTCCGAGAATGCCTGCATAGAGGGCGGGAAGGAAATCGATCGTATAGGCGGCGTACAGGATCAATGTCGGCAGCGGCGTGACAAAGCCGTTGCCAATATCCACGTTGAATCCGAAGGTACGACGATCCGCGTAGGAGTTGTCGTATTGGGCATAGGTCGCCCAGACATCGGCCCAGACCGTCGGCGAAAATATGTGTGTCAACGGGACCCTCGAGGCCAGGAATTCGCCAGCCGGTGTCCGGCCGGTTTCGCGCTGGCGCGCGCTCCAGTAGTCGGTGCGCTTCTCGATATAGTCCCGTCGGAAAAACAGGCAGATCTCCCAATAGCAGACCAGCAGATTGATGGAGAAGAACAGGCTCAACACGGAATGGATGAGGTTCAGATCTCCGTGAGTGTAGTAGCGCGTACCCATGCCGAAAAACGCAAGAACCGAGACCAACAGCGCCGCAAACAGTCCTGCCGGCACACTTGGGCCGGTTTGGCGCAGGTCCGGTTCGGGAAGTGCTCGATTGCTATCCATGTCGCCCCTTGGAATGTTGTCCTTTTCCCCCTCCCCGACTGTTGGCGCATCCTTCGTGAGCCTTCTCCAACGCCTCCGATTCCTTCGTGTGGCTTCGTGGAAAACTCTTTTCCCACTGAACCATGAACCATCCGTCGCCAATGCGCAACCGAAGCCCCGAGTCAGCGGTTGAATCCCTGTTGCATTTTATGGGCTAATCCCATATTTTCTATGCATTTATGTCTGCTGGACCGGAGAACCGACCAGCCGGGCCAAGGCTGTTCACCCTGCCACTCGGCAGGCCGGAGGTGACAGTCGGAAGCAATGTTCCAGCAGGCATCGACCCGATGTGGAGGATTGGAAGGGTTCCCTACAATTCTTCCAAAGGGTGCGCGATCGGAATTCCATCTCGGAGGCATTCCCGCAACCGTTGCAAGGAGCAACCATGACCAAAGCAGACTTGGTGGACGAAGTATCACGGGCGACCGACCTCAGCCGCAAGGACTCGGAGGTGATCGTGGAGGCGCTGTTCGACAGCGTCGTGAAGGCGCTCAAAAACAGCGACAAACTGGAAGTACGTGGTTTTGGAAGCTTTAGAATACGGAAGCGCAAGGCCCGCCAGGGAAGAAATCCCAAGACGGGCGAAAAGGTTGACGTACCTGAAAAGAAAGTACCTTACTTCAAGCCCAGCAAAGAGTTGAAGGACCTTATCAACCTCAGTTCCTAGCATGGATTTTCTGTGGAGTCCCTGGAGATACCAATACGTTGCCAACATCCACAACACCGAGGGCTGCGTATTCTGTATCGATGCCTCGACCGTCAAAGATCGGGAACAGTTGATTCTCTTTCGAGGACAGGATCACTTCATCATTCTCAATCTCTTTCCCTACACCTGCGGTCACTTGCTGATCGCCCCCTATAAGCACCTGTCGGCCATTTCGGAATTGTCCGCCGAACAGAACCTGGAGTTGATGGACCTGACCCAGCAAGCCGTCTCCGCGCTCGGGAAGATCTACCGTCCCGACGGCTTCAACCTGGGCATGAATCTCGGCAAATGCGCCGGCGCCGGCATCGACCAGCACCTTCACCTCCACGTCGTGCCGCGCTGGTGCGGCGATGCCAACTTCATGACCGTTTCCAGTGAGACCCGAGTCCTGCCCGAAGCCCTGCAGACGACCTACCTGAAGCTCAAACCTTTCTTCTCAACCTGACGGCCCCTGCAACCTGCGCAAGGGATGGGACCGCAACCAGGTGATGGCCTCGGTCAATTGATCGTCGTCGTCTCTCATCGGCACTTCGATGACGGTCGGTTGCCGAGCCGCCAACGCCTCCTGCAGCACTTCCTTGAATTGGCGGAGGTTGCGGACACGCTTCCCGGCGGCGCCAAAAGAACGGGCCACTTCGGCGAAATTGGGGTTGGTCAAATCGGTGCCGATTACGCGGCCCTGGTGGTTTTTCTGTTGGGACCCCTTGATGGCCGTCAGAGCCTGGTCGTTGACGACCACGGCAACCAGGGGGATTTCGTACCTGACGGCCGTCGCCAGCTCCGCCATGCCCATCAGGAAGCCTCCATCCCCACTGAAGCAGACCACCGGTTTGTCCGGACAGCCTACCTTGGCGCCTATGGCGGCCGGATAGCCATAACCCAGAGCCACGCCGATGCAAGGATAGAGAAACCTCCGGGGGCGGTCGACCGGGTACTCGTCAAAGGCCGAATACCCGATGGAATGAACGTCCACCGACAAAATGCCGTCGCTTGGAAGCACTTGCCGGATGTCGCCCAAAAGAGGCAGGGGCCTCTGGGCCGCAAACCGGGCCCGGGGAATCTCCAGCGCCTGCTGCCATCGCCGCGGGCGTTGCTCGACTTCTTCCAGCAGCCCCTGCAGCGTGGCTTTGAGATCTCCCACAACCCCCAGCTCGCAGGGATACTCGCTGCCGATCTCGAGCTCGTCCTCGTCCAGTTGAATGAGCGGCTGGGGCGGCTTGAGTCGCCAGTTGTTGGTATCGATCGAGGTAAAGCGGCACCCGATGGCCAGGGTGGCGTCGGCCAGCTTCAGAGCCTCCCTCGCCAGGTAGCCGTTGGATCCTCGCAGGGCCAGGGGATGGGTTTCATCCAGCGCGCCCTTGGCGCACCGGGTCACCACCACCGGCGCCTGAATCTTCTCGACCAGCCGGCGCAGCTCGGCTTGGGCGCCCGAATGGATGACAGCCGACCCGACCAGGCAGACGGGCCGGCTGGCCCGGTCGATCCGGCGGGCAGCCGCACGCAGGTCACCGGCGGAGGGGGACGGGCTGCGCGATCCTCGGGAATACCCCGGGATCCTGGGGGCTCCATCGGCCCTCACCACGTCCATGGGAAATTCGAGAACCGCCGGGCCCGGGCGCCCGCTCCGCATGGCCTTGAAGGCGCCCTCCACGACGGCGGGGATCTCCCCGATGGTGCGGGCGATGGCTCGATACTTGGTGATGGGCTCAAAAAACTTCATCTGGTCCAGGCCGTGGAACATCTTTGCCTGATGCTTGTCGTAGAACCTGGAGTCGCTTTGCCCGGTGATCAGCAACACCGGCACGCAATCGGTATAGGCCTCCAGGATCCCGGTTGAGGCATTGCTGGCGCCGGGTCCCGGCACCGTCAGGGCCACACCCACCTCCCCGGTGGACCGGGCAAACCCGTCTGCCATCTGGGTGGCGGCGTATTCGTGCCGCACCAGGTAGTGGTCGATGGTACCCTCCCCGCAGCGCAACAGGGAGTCGTAGATCTCCAGGTTCTGGGTTCCGGGCATCCCGAACACGGCACGGATCCCTTGGGCCTTGAGGCACTCGATCAAGATGTCTCCACCCTTCAACGGTCTTTCCTTTCCGATTCGCCCCCTGGGCTGAACCGACTTCCGGGCCAGGATCAATCGGGGCGGATTATACCACCGGCCACCCTCCTGGCTCGTGTCGGGGCGCCGCTCGGGCCAATTCTCCCCATCTTCCGTGTCCACCTCCGAGGTCGTGGCTGGGACTGTTGCAAATTTGATCAAAAAGTGATTGACTCACCAAGTTCGCCCGATCTCAGGGGCAGACTTAGCGCCAAACATACCCAAATATACAAGGATTCACCATGTCATCAGACCCTTCCCAGCCGGAGAAACCTTCCGCGACTCCCGATGCTTCCTCGGCCGACGCCGGCCAGGCCGTCGATCCGACCGAAAGCCCCGGCGAGTTTCAGGCTCCGCGGCCGGGATCCCGCAAGATGCCGCCCTGGAACACCGGTGAGCTGGTGGAAGCCCCCATCTTCACCTGGCGACACTGGTTTGCCCTGCTGGGGCCGGGGCTGCTTCTGGGAGGCTCCTCGATCGGCGGCGGGGAATGGCTGATGGGTCCCGCCGTCACGGCCAAGTACGGCGGCGCCCTGATGTGGCTGGCCACGCTGAGTATCGTGGGCCAGGTGATCTACAACATGGAGGTTTCCCGCTACACCCTTTACACCGGCGAGCCGATCTTTACGGGCAAGTTCAGAACCGCACCCGGGCCCGTCTTCTGGATCTGTCTCTACCTGATTCTCGACTTCGGGGCGGTCTTCCCTTACCTGGCCGCCAATGCAGCCACCCCGCTGGCCTCGGTGCTGCTGGGAGGAGTGCTCCCCGACCCCGAGAATATCGAGAGCCACCGCCTGCTGATCAGAGCCCTGGGCTACGCCATATTCCTGTTGGCACTGGTGCCACTGGTTGCGGGAGGCAAGATCTACAACGCCCTCAAGGCCATCATGACCTTCAAGATGTTCACCGTGCTGGGGTTCCTGATGATCCTGGGAGTCTTTCATTCCAGCTTCTCCACCTGGACCGAAATCTTTGGGGGCTTCCTCCGATTCGGAACCATGCCCACCGGGGGGATCGAAACCGCCAACATCTTCACCTCCCTGGCCGAGGGCAAGGGAATGCCGGACATCGATCTGAGCACCATTGCCCTGCTGGCTGCCTTTGCGGCCATCGCCGGCAGCGGAGGACTTTCCAACGCGGCTGTCAGCAACTATACCCGCGAGCAGGGTTGGGGCATGGGACGCCACGTGGGTGCCATCCCGAGCGTGATCGGAGGACGAGAGCTGAAACTGTCCCACTCAGGGACGGTATTCCAGGTGACCTCGGAAGCGCTGGCCCGCTGGAAGCGCTGGTATCGTCACCTGGTGCGGGACCAGGTGGTGGTCTGGATGCCCGCCTGTTTTCTGGGAGTGGCCCTCCCCAGCATGCTTTCGGTGCAGTTCCTTCCGCGAGGCACCGAAGCCAGCAGCTGGGTGGCAGCCGGCATGACTTCCGACGGGGTGAGGACGCACGTGGCTGCCGCCTGGGGCGCCGACGCCGGTCAGCTCTTCTGGTATCTCACCATGCTCTGCGGCTTCCTGGTCCTGGGCCCCACCATGTCGACCCATTCGGACGGATTCATTCGCCGCTGGGTGGATGTCTTCTGGACGGCCAGCCCCCGCCTGCGAAAGCTGGATCCCTCCAACATCCGCTGGGTCTACTTTGCGGTGGTAGTGGGTTACGGCATTTTCGGCGTGATCATGCTTTCGGTAGCGCCCCCCCTGGAATTGCTGAAATTCGCCGCCAACCTGTTCAACTACGCCCTGGGCTTCAGTTGTTTCCACACCCTGTTCGTCAATCTCACCCTGCTGCCCGAGGCCCTGCGGCCGGGCTGGTTCATGCGCATCGGACTGGCAGCCGCGGGCACGTTCTTCACCCTGCTGGCGGTGATCACTACATTGCAGTTGGTGGGGGTCCTGTAGGCAACGCCATCCTGAAACCAACGAAAAAAGAGTGGTCCACGAAGTGACACCAAGGACCTCGCTCGGCCGCCAAGCGAGACGGCACTGCCTCATCGGCACGGGCTGCCGCTTGGCGAAAAATGCTGTCTAACCACAAAAAGCACAAAGGGCACAGGATTTTTCTGGAGACGGCTGGCTTGTAGTCCTGAGCATCGGCGTTGCTTCGGGTCAAGCATTTGAATTCGAGCCTGCGTTTGCGGAAATTGATGCGCAGCCCCACCTGAAATCCCCACGCGAGGGTCGCCCAAGTCAGTATCTCGTGCAACAGCCTCACGTCCTGATTATCCTGTGCATCCTGTGCATCGATGTTGGATGGATGGTCCTTCTGGATGGATCTGCCACGTCGCGGAGATCGCGCCCGCGCGATTTGGGGGACGGCCGGGGTGGCTTGCTCTACGGCTGTCATTCCGGCAGCGGCCTGCCCCGGGTTTCCGGGGCGGCGGGAAGGACGCAGACGCCCACCAGGTAGATTCCGGCCAGAGAAATCGCTGCCGAACGGAAGGGGCTGGCAAAGCCTGCCTCTTCAAAGAGGACCGTCAGCGTTCCCAGGGTCAAGGGGCCTACGGCCGCGATGATGCGGCCCACGTTGTAACAGAAGCCCACCCCGGTGCTGCGCAAGTGGGTCGGGTAGAGCTCGGGAAAGTATATGGAGTAGCCGCCGAAGACCATCAGGTTGCAGAAACCCAGCACGGGAACCATCCAGAGCACCTGGGCGGGGCTCTCCAGCCAACCGAAGGTCCAGATGGTAGCCCCCAGGCCCAGCAGGAAGGCGATCACGAAGGCGGGCCGCCGCCCCACCCGGGCGGTCAGCAGCGTGAAGGCGAAAATGCCGCCGAAGGCGCCGACGTCCTGGAGCAGGGTCCCCATGCTCACGTACCAGCTCCTGGTCTCGGCCGAGACATCGGACAGAGCTTCCCGGATCAATTCGGGAGACCAGAAGCCGATCCCCCAAAGACCGATCACCCCCGAGATCGCCAGGGTGAGGCCCACCAGGGTGTGGCGCCTCCAGCGCGGGTCTCGAAACAGTTCCCCCACCGAACCGAGCTGACTGCGAAGCTGCGTCCCCCCGGCCTCCCGCACCTTCCGCCAGACCTCCGGCTCCTTCAGCTTCCTCCGCACGGCAGCCACCAGCAGCGAAGGGAACACCCCGACCATGAACAGATAGCGCCAGCCCAGCGGGAGAACCACGAAGCTGATGGCCGACCCCAGGATGTTGCCTACCGCGGAGAGAGCCTGCAGCAGCCCCAGTGCATGGGCGCGGGCACGGGCGGGCATGACCTCGGCCACCAGGGCGACCCCGGCGGCAAATTCTCCGCCCACGCCCAGTCCGGTGAGGAACCGGTAGAAGGTGAAATCGACCCAACTCACCGACAAGGCTGAAAGCCCGGTAAAGGCGGAGTAGATCAGGATGGTCAGCAGCATGGTCTTGGCGCGTCCCCAGCGGTCGCCCAAGATGCCGAAGACGAACCCTCCGGTGGCCCACCCCAACATGAAGACGGCCGTCGCCACCCCGCCGTACCAGGTCACTTGGCTGGCCGGAGTCCCCGGCGGCAGCAGATCCACCAGCGCCGGCCCCCTGGCCAGCACAAAGATGCGCTGGTCCATGGTGTCGAAGAGCCAACCCAGGGAGGCCACGATCAGGACCCACCAGTGGTAACCGGTCATTCCCCGGTACCAGGGTCCCGACTGGTTGGGGCTATTCATGTCGCGCTCAGCCATGTCGCCGCTCAAGGGTCCGAAATTCGGCGCGCCGGGGTCCATTCCCGTCGCCCATCCCGGCCCGGTCCTATCCCTGCTCGGCCGGCTCCACCGCTCCCTCGTGCATCCAGCGCTTCAGCAGAGGCACCAGGAGGAAGCAGACCACAGCCGACCCAATGGCCGTCAGTGCGATGCTCCCGAACACATCGCCGTAGACGTGCACGGTCTCCTTGGGTACCGGGACCAGGCCCTCACCATAGCCCCCTTCGGTGACACCGGTGAACTGGGCGATGATGGCCGCCAGAAACTGGGAAAAGGCGGTCGCCAGGAACCAGGCTCCCATCACCGTGCTCACCAGGCGCGCCGGGGACAGCCGGGTCACCATGGAGAGCCCCACCGGGGAGAGGCAGAGTTCCCCGGTGGTATGGAGCAAATACCCCAGGAAGATCCATCCAAGCGCCACCATGCCCCGTTCGTCGGCGCCCTGGGCCCCGTACCAGAATGCTCCGAAGCCGAGTCCCAACTGCAGCAGTCCCAGGGAGAACTTGAGGGGCGTGCTGGGCTCCAGGTCGATCCGCCCCAGAAACGTCCACAAGGCGCTGAATGCGATCCCGAACAGAAGGATGTAAATCGGATTGACAGCCTGGAAGACCGAGGCCGGGCTCTCGGACCCGCCGATCGCCATGCCGAGGTTGTCGGGGGTCACAACCCATTGAAGCTTCACGCTTCCTCCCGGCTCACCCGCGGCAGCCCGAAGATAGGTGAGGCCGCTCATGGTCAAGCGGTCATCCCGGGTTGCCGAGGCGACCAACTGCTCCACCTCTTGCCCGGCGAGGTTTCCCTTGCGTTTCTCATCGATGCGGATGGCCTCTTCGATCCGTTGCTTCATCCGCGGGCTGGCATTCCGATGGCCGAGCTGCTCCTGGGTGAGCAGCGGCAACCCCATCAGGACGGGATCTCCGGTCTGAACCGGAATGCGGAAGGTGAGGGTGCTGCCCACGTCGCCGGCGGCCAGCCGCCGCTCTTCGGCCACCCGGTCGACATTGCGGTCGGTAAAGTTGTTCACCGAACTGCCGGCCTGTTCGAAAAAGGCCCAGAAGAGCATGGAGAAGAAGGTGAGAATCAACACCACGTACATCCGTTCCCGGGGCACCTTGTCCAGCCGAAGGGTCTCCATGCCCAGGTAGACCAGCGCCACCAGCCCGGCCAGCATCAGGATGAGGCCGGCGGGCGTGCTCATCTGGGCCAGCACGTCGGCGGATACCTGCAGGATCGCGTTGCCGCTGGATTTGAGGCTGTCCACCACCGCGGAGGGGATGACGGTGACATTGCGGTTGGCCGAAACCAGCAGCGCCAGCACGGGAATCGACAGCAGCGAGAGCAGGTAAACCGACCACTCGGCGGAGATCGGACCGGCCACCGACTTGCGCAGCCGTTGAGGATCCGAGGGAGCTCCCACTTCAGCCGGCAGCCCGCCCCGACCCAGCGCAACCCAGGCGATCGCGCCCGCGATCAGCAGCGCGATGCCCACAAAGATATTGACACCCGTGGAAAAGGGATTTTCAGGCCGGAAGTAAAAGAGCCCGAGGGCTGCCGCCACGGCGCCCGACATGATCAGAACCTGGGTGATGCGGACCGGAGCCACAAAGACGGCCAGACCGGTGAGCATGCCCAGGGTAGCCAGTCCGAAGCCGTAGTGCCAGCCATAGGTCTCGCCGATGTAGCCGCACAGCAGGGGCGACATGGCCGCCCCCAGGTTGATCCCCATGTAGAAGATGGTGAAGCCGGTGTCCCGCTTGGGGCTGCCCTGAGGATAGAGCGAACCCACCATGGTCGAGATGTTGGGCTTGAAAAATCCATTGCCCACGATCAGCAGCGCCAGGGCCAGGAAGAAGGCCACGTCGCTTTCCGCCGACATCATCAGGTGACCGCCGGCCATCAACAGGCCGCCCAGAACGACAGCTCGCCTGGCCCCCAGCAATCGGTCGGCCAACATGCCGCCGAAAAGAGGGGTCATGTAGACCAGCGCCGTGTAGGCGCCGTAAATGGCGTAGGCATCCCTGTCGCCGTACCCCAGGAAGCCCTTGAGCATGTAGAACAGGAGCAGAGCCCGCATCCCGTAGAAGGAAAAGCGCTCCCACATCTCGGCGAAAAACAGGGTGAACAGGCCGGTCGGATGTCCGAACAGGGTTCCAGGCTGCTGCGCATTCATCGGCTGTGCTCCTTGATCGTCGGGTCGAGACTACGGAGAATTCCGGTTTGGAGGGCTGGGATGGCGGCTTTCGGCGCGGCCGGGGTTCATTCACCGAACGGCTGGCGCAGGGCTAGCATAAGGAAATTCCCCGGGGTTTGCAACGGAGGGTGGGTCTCCCTTCGGCCAATGGAAATGCTCCCGCCACGGCGACGGTCGGGATGGCCCCGCCACCAGTCCGGCGGGACCCGGAACTTCTTGTTTTTCCAACTCGTAAAGAGGAGATCTGAGAACTATTCTCGCGTATAATGCGGCGGTGTGCGCGGTCCCGCGCGGGACCCATCTTCCCCAGGCCGGATGCAACTGAAAATGGTCAACCGTACCGGAGGTCTTCCATGAACAAAGAGTCGAATGAGAGCTGGCGCGGCAAAGTCGGCAAGCTGAATGAAGCCGAGATCGCTGAATTTCTTTCAGGGCCTGAATTCTGCCGGCTGGGGTGTCTGGATGCGGACGGCTGGCCCTACGTGGTTCCCTGCTGGTTCGAGTACGCGGACGGAGGCTTCTACATCATCCCCAGAGGCCGTTCCGCCTGGGCGAAGCACATACAGCGGGACGGACGTGTGTTTCTCTGCATCGACGACTCCACCATCTATAACCGACGCGTTCTGGTCAAGGGTGAAGCCACCGTGCTGGAGGAAGCCAACGTCGGCGGCCGCTGGGTGGAGATCGGGCACAAGATGGCGCTTCGCTACCTGGGGGAACGAGGTCCCGACTACCTGGTGCCGACATTGAACGAGCCCCGCTGGCTGCTGTTCGTGAAACCGATCACCATGAAGACCTGGCAGGGAGTCAATTGGGCCAAGAAGTACAAGCACTCGGATTGGTAAACCAGGCCTCGCCGAACCGCAAACAAGGGACCACGGGGCCCATGGAAAACAGCAATACCCAAGCTGCCCTGCGGTATCACCGGCAGACCAAGCACTCCTACCACAGCGTCCGGTTCGGTTCCCATACGCTGGATTGGACCACCCGGCCCGAGCCCTTCAAGGTCTATTCCGACCTGCAACGCATTCCGCTGCCCGGCCAGTGGCAGGACTCCGAGCTCCCTGCCCTGGCGTCGCTGCTGCCGTTGGATTCTCCCGCCCCACGCCGGTCGGTCCCCGACCTGGAAGGCCTGGCAAGGCTTCTCTATTGCAGCGGCGGCATCACCAAGCGAAAGCCCTACCCCGGCGGGGACATCCTGTTTCGGGCGGCCTCCTGCACGGGAGCGCTCTATGAGATCGAGCTCTACGTGGTCTGCGGCGATCTGAACGGGTTGCCGGCGGGCGTCTACCACTTCGATCCCAGGGACTTTGCGCTGGAGCGCCTGCGTTCGGGCGACTTCCGGTGCCTGCTGGCAGCGGCCTCGGGGCGGGAACCGCAGCTGTCCAGGGCCCCGGTGACCATTGTCTCGACCGGAACCTACTGGCGCAACGCCTGGAAGTACCGGGCCCGCACCTACCGTCATTTCGGTTGGGACAACGGAACCATGCTGGCCAACCTGTTCGCCATGTCGCGGGCCTTGGGCTTCCCGCACCGGCTGGTGCTCGGGTTTGCCGACCGGGAGGTCAATAGCTTGCTGGGCCTGGACACCGACCGCGAAGTCACCCTGTCGCTGGCAGCCATTGGCGGTTGCGGGGAGGAAGTGTCCAACAACTGTCCCCCGCTGGAACCCTTGCCGGCACAGACCGGCGCTGCCCACGGCGAGGTCGACTACCCGGAGATGCGGGAGATGCACGCCTCCACCCATATCGGCTCCGCCGAGGAGTCGAGCGCCTGGCGCGGGAGCATTGGCCGGCGATCGGAGGCGGTCCAGGGCAAACGCTTTCGCCTGAACCCGCGTTCCCCGGACGAAATTCCCAAAGAGTCCCTGGAGACCGTCATCCGGCGGCGGGGATCGAGCCGCCGCTTTGTGCCGGCGCCCGTCTCCTTTCAGGCATTCTCCACCATGCTCTACTATTCGGCCCAGGAACTGCCGGCCGACTTTCTGGAGCCTGGGGGCGGGCTGCTCAACGACTGGTATGTCACCGTCAACGCAGTGGAAGGCCTGCCCTCGGGAGCCTATTGGCTGGACCGTGACCGCTGGGAACTGGAGCTGCTGCGCCCGGGCAGCTTTCGCCAGGAGATGGGCTACCTGGGACTGGAGCAGGACTTGCCGGCCGAGGCCAGCTTCGATGTCTTCTTCATGGCGGACCTGGAGCCTGTGCTGGAGCGATTCGGCAATCGAGGCTATCGCGCCCTGCAACTGGAGGCGGGCCTGCTGGGGGGAAGACTCTACCTGTCGGCCTACGCCCAGCGGCTGGGAGCCACCGGGCTGACCTTCTACGACGACGATGTCACGGCCTTCTTTTCGCCCCACGCCCGGGGCAAGAGCGCCATATTCCTGATGGCCCTGGGAAAGGGCAGGCGCAGGGAGCTGGTGTCGCTTGGCTGACTCCGTCTCCGTCCGGATTGAACCGGGCCGGACGGAATCGGCCGGAACAATCCTCCTGGACCAATAACCATGAATCAACAGCTCGAAGACACCGCAACCGCTCTGGGGGTCGACAAGATCCGCCGGCACATCTTTCTCTGCTGCGACCAGACCAAACCCAAGTGCTGCGAAAAGGCCGCCAGCCTGGAATCCTGGAACTACCTCAAGAGTCGCCTGCAGGAACTCAATCTGACCGGTCCGGGGGGTGTCTTCCGCACCAAGGCCAACTGTCTGCGCATCTGTCTGCAAGGGCCCACCGCCGTCGTGTATCCGGAGGGGACCTGGTACCACTCCTGCTCTCCCGAGGTGATCGAACGCATCATCCAGGAGCACCTGATCGGGGGTGTGCCGGTGGACGAATTCATGATTACGGAACACCCGCTCCCTTCCCCGGGAGACTCCTAGGAAGGCACCATGAAGTTCCAAGCCGGCGACAATCGCTACCCGGCACTTCTGGCCCGGGCTTCCCGGCTGCGTGACCGGGGCAAAGGGCGCATCCTCAGCTTCTCGCCCAAGGTATTTCTCCCCCTGACCCAGCTCTGCCGGGATGTCTGCGGCTACTGCGTCTTTCGCCAGCCTCCCGGCCGGCTCGGCTCCCCCTACATGAGTCCCGAAGAGGTTCTGGCGGTGGCCCGGGAGGGAGAGAAACGGGGATGCCGTGAAGCGCTGCTGGTATTGGGAGAACGGCCGGAGGAGCGATACCCGGAAGCCGCACAATGGCTTACCCGAGAGGGCTACGACAGCACCATCGAATACCTGGTGTCGATCTGCCGCATGTTGCTCCGGGAAACCTCCCTCTACCCCCACAGCAACGCCGGCACGCTGGTCCCGCCGGAGCTGGAAGCCCTCAAGGCAGTGAATGTCTCCCTGGGCCTGATGCTGGAGAGCAGCAGCCCCAGGCTCTGCGATCCTGGAGGGCCTCACGAGCACGCCCCCAGCAAGCACCCCCAGGCCCGGCTGGACACCCTGAGCGCCGCCGGGAAGTTGAAGATCCCGGTGACGACCGGCTTGCTGGTGGGCATCGGAGAGACCGCCCAGGAACGAAAGGAGGCCTTGCAACTGATCGGTGAACTTCACCAGCGCTACGGGCACATCCAGGAAGTCATTATTCAGAATTTCCGGGCCAAGGCGGCTACACCCATGAGGTGGGCCAACGAGCTTTCCACCGAGGAGACGCTCCGGACCGTTGCCGAAGCCAGGATTATTCTGGGGCCGGACATGAACATCCAGGTGCCGCCCAACCTGAGCGGTTCGGGTCGAGAGAACGGCTACCTGGAGTTTCTGGGCGCGGGCATCAACGACTGGGGCGGCATCTCACCGGTTACCATTGACCATGTCAACCCGGAAGCCCCCTGGCCCCACCTGGCCCAGCTGCGGCGCCAGGTGGAAGACAGGAACTTCCGGCTGAGGGCCCGCTTCCCCCTGTATCCCGAATTCATTCGAAACGGGAACAACGGCTTGCCGCCTGCCTTGGAGAGTCGCCTGCAGGCCGAAGCCGATGCCGAGGGGTTCGTGCCCCAGGCCGCACTCGAGCCGCTTTGGGAGAAACGGCCATGTTGACCCAGGGAAAACCAGTGGGAGCGCTCAGGAGTCAAGCCCAGGTGGAATCCGCCCTGGGACAAGCAACGCCTCCCGTGGCCCGGGCCATTGAGCGGTGCCTGCAAGGTCGGGATCCCTCGGAGTCGCAAGTGGTCCACCTCTTCCAGGCAGGAGAAGTCGACTACGAGGTGCTTTTCAGGACTGCCGACTTCCTGCGATGGCAGACCGTGGGCGACGATGTGACCTACGTGGTGAATCGCAACATCAACTTCACCAACGTCTGCGTCAAGCGATGCGGCTTCTGCGCCTTCAGCCGCACGGCGGCCAGCACCGAGGGCTACCATCTTCCGTCCGAGGAAATCGTGAGGCGGACCCTGGAAGCAGAGCGCTACGGCGCCTCCGAGGTCTGCATTCAGGCGGGCCTGCCTCCCGGCATGGACGGGCGTTACTACATCGAGCTCTGCCGGACGGTAAAGGAGGCGGCGCCGGCAATCCACCTGCACGCCTTTTCCCCGGAAGAAATCCTCTACGGGTCCAGGCAGTCCCGCTTGAGCATCCACGACTACCTGCGGGAACTGAACGAGGCCGGAATCGGCAGTCTGCCGGGCACCTCGGCCGAGATCCTGGACGACCGGGTCCGTAAGATCATCGCCCCCGGGCGAATCAGCACCGATCAATGGATCAAGGTGGTGACCACGGCTCACTCCCTGGGAATCCGCACCAGCTCCACCATCATGTACGGCCACCTGGAAACCGCGCGCCACCGCGCTCGCCACCTGCTGCTGCTGCGCGACCTGCAGAGGCGCAGCGGTGGCTTTACCGAGTTCGTGCCTCTCAGCTTCGTCCATTCCGAGGCCCCCATGTTCGCCGACCGGCGAATTCCGGGGATCCGGGCCGGCGCCAACCGAAGCGAGGTGCTGAAGATGCACGCCATCGCCCGCCTGGTCCTGAATCGCGACATCCCCAACATCCAGGCCTCCTGGGTCAAGGAGGGCCTGGCGCTCGGCCAGGCCTGCCTCGAAAGCGGCGCCAACGATTTCGGGGGAACCCTGATGAACGAAAGCATCTCCACGGCCGCGGGCTCCCCCCACGGCCAACTGGTCCGCCCCCGCGACCTCCGCCGCTGCATCCGCGAGGTCGGCCGCACCCCCGCCCTCCGCTCCACCCTCTACGCCACCCTGCGCCGCTTCACGGACGAAAGCCAGGACGGCCGGGACCCCCTCGACAATCTGGACGATAGCCGCAAGGACCCCTTCGGCTCCTACCACCAGCTCATACAGCAGGACGAGTTTCGGTTCAGTAGCAGGGGCAGCCGCACAAACCACTAACAAGCAATTTTTATCGGGGGATAGGAAGCAACGATTCTCGGAAAGAGGGGTACTCCGCAAAGGACAAAAAAGGAGTTATCCAGGAAGGGACACGAATGACAACGAAGAGGCACGAAGAAAGACTCGGAAAAATCTGTTGCTTCGCCGCCCAGGGGCGCCAGCGGGCACCCTCATATTCCGGCAGTTTGGTGTGACACCGACTGGGTATCGGTTCTGCTTCTGGAATCTGCGTACTTGCTTCAAAAAGAGCAACCTGCCGAATTCTGAAATGGGAGGTGCACTGAGAAATGCGGACCAAGGAGTATACGTAGAGTCTTTTTTCGGAACCTATCAGGGAACAAAAACGAAACCAGCGGTGTCAATTGGTAGAGCTGCCGGAGCATGACGGCTCAGGCGTCGGGGCAACGGCCAGTATCTATTTTGAGCGGCAACCAGATGACGTTGTTGAATAATTGGAAACAGTTTGATTAGCGGTTCTGTGATTTCTTGGCGACGAACGCGTTGAAGTGGTTTTCCTGGCTAAGGATCTATGTCCGATCTCCATTCGACCTCTTCCAATATTTACTGGGAACTAAGTTCTTCCGGCAATTCAAGAACGGCCCTTGCTTCCCTGACACGATCTCACCCTCTACCTGCGGTGAGAATCCCAGGATAACCTCCGATGAGAAAACTCTTAAAACGCGCGCTCTTTTGGGGCGGTGGAGCCCTGATCCTGGCCTTGGTAGTGGCAACATCGCTCCAGTGGTTGCTTTCGCATCTCGCATTGTTGCGGAACCGGCCGCCTGGGGAGATGGTGGTTGTGGATGGGCGTCAGGTGCACCTGCTCTGTCAGGGGCAAGGGAGCCCTGCCGTCATTCTTGAGTCGGCGATTCCCGGCACCTCTCTCGGGTGGACCTCGGTGATGGGTGACATCGCCTCGTTCGCGAGGGTGTGCGCGTATGACAGGGCCGGATACGGATGGAGCGAGGCCGGACCGGAACCCCGTACCATCAGCAACATCGCCGGAGAGCTCAGGGACCTGCTCCGTACCGCTGGTGTGGACCCGCCGTACGTTCTGGCCGGCCACTCCTTCGGCGGCCTGGTCGTGCAATTCCATGCCAGCCGGTTCCCGGACGAAGTGGCCGGAATGGTGCTGGTCGACTCATCGCACCCCAACCTGGCCCGTCGCCCAGGGAGCCTGGATCGGATGGGTCGTGTCGCCTTTAGACTGAAGCTTCTGGCACCGCTTGGCATTGCTCGTTTCATAATCGATGTGCCGAGCGGCAACCCGGAATCCCGTCCCGGCTCAGTGCGGGCGATGGAGAAGGAAGTACTGGCGACGACACGATCGTTTCGGGCCATGGCGTCGGAGTTGGAGGGCCTGCGGGAAAGCCTGAACCAGGCTGCCGAGGATCGCCCGAGACTCGGGCGAAAGCCGCTTGTTGTGCTTACGGAGGGACGGCGCAGAATGGAATTCTGGCATGCGATGCAGGAAGAGTTTACGGAACTGTCCGACAACAGCGAGTGGCAGGTCGTCGATGGAGCCGGTCATTTCATCCACCAGGACGAACCCGACATGGTGGTGGATGCGGTTCGCCGCGTCGTGGAATCCGCTCGGGGGCAAGCAGGGAACGTTGTTGAATAATTTGGATTGGCGGTTCTGTAATACCTGGGCGATAGGATTGTTTGAGTGATGTTCCGGTTGGAATTCCACCGGTAGTGGCGGGTTCACGTGCACACGGCCTGGTCAGGTATCAGACTCACCGCCCTCAGGGCCATAGAACAGTACCCAAACCGCGAAATCGGAAGAGAAATCTTCAAATCGATGCAGTTGACCGGCGGCTACGAACAGAAAGGAGCCGGGCTCGACCGCGTGTCGCTGTTCGCCGTCGAAGAAGACTCCCCTCCCCCGAGCCACCAGGTACACTTCGTCGCGAAGATGCGGCTCTTGCAGATCCCGGCCCTCGGGCTGGTATATCTCCACCTCGAGCGACCCATGGGAGAAGATGGGAACGGCCAGATTGCCGGCAGGAGGGGGGCCCTTTGATACCGCCTCCTCGAAACTCACGTGTGCGGCTCGCGTCGATTGATTCATGGCACCCTCGATCATTGACCCGTCCTCACGAATGGTACCACCCTCTAAGTCAGGCCAACCAGGGGACGTTGTTGAATTAGTGGAATAAGGTGAATTCGCGGTTATCTTGATCCCTTGGCGATGATGGTGCTCGAGTGGCTCGCCAAGTGATGGGTCTGTGTCCGTTCTCCACCCGTTCAGTGTGAGCAAGGTTTTTTCCGGCCATGCAACATCCTCTCCTTTTTCTACAACCTCCCCTGCTTCCTCTTCTTTCCGGTCCCACGGACTTCCGAAAACCTCCCGTTATGTTAAGCAGGCAAAACTCAGGACTCACGGGTATACTGGATATAGATAACCCACACCCTACCCGACAAAGCTGACGGAATCCGGAGGTGCCTGATGGGAATCTTTCCCAACGGTAATGCTTGCAGAGGGAGGCTGATGCTGTTCCTCGGAGCCTTGGTCATTCTTTGGTGGCATCAACCGGGCTTCGCCCAGTCTCAGGACATCGAGCAACTGCGCAAGGCTGCGGAGGGGGGAGATGCTGTGATTCAATTCAGCCTCGGCCAGATGTACTCCTTTGGGCGTGGAGTGCCTCAGGACAGCGAAGAGGCCGTGAAGTGGTATCGCCGGGCCGCCGAGCAGGGGCATTCCAGGGCTCAATTCAGGCTGGGCGAGATGTACGCTCACGGTGCGGGGGTAAAGTGGAACTACGAGGAGGCGGCGAAATGGTATCGCAGAGCTGCCGAGGCCGGAGATGTTGGTGGCATCCACAAGCTGGGTCTCATGTACGAATCGGGTCAGGGCGTACCCAAGAATGAACGGGAGGCGGAGAAGTGGTACCGGAAGGCGGCGAGCTGGTACCAGAAGGTTGCCGAGCAAGGAGAGGTTGGAGCGCAACACATGCTTGGTTCCATGTACTGGACAGGCAAGGGAGTGCCTCAGGATCACAATGAAGCGCTGAAGTGGATCCGGATCTCTGCCGAGCAGGGTACCGCCATAGCTCAGTTGAAACTGAGCCGCATGTACGCCGACGGTTTGGCTGTACCCCAGGACCACAACCAGGCGGTGAAGTGGCTTCTGGCGGCCGCCGAGCAGAACCTGGCTGCGGCTCAGGTCAGCCTTGCCCAACTCTACGCCAATGGGCAAGGCACGCCGCAGGATCACGTGAAAGCCTACGGCTGGCTGCTTCTTGCTACCACGCATTGCGGCTTTCATGGCAGGAAAGCTGACCGGATCATGGACACGCTCGCAGAGCAGATGACCGCCGAGGAACTGTCGGAAGCCGAGGAACTGGCCGCCGAGCTCAAGGAACGAATCCAGGCCTCACATTCTCAGTAGCCGCCCCCGATACTTCCGATAGAGATCCGTTGCGAAAGGAAGGTGATCGATGAAACCCACCACTCCCGCTTTGGCCTTGGCCTTGGTCCTGGCCGTCGCTCAAAGCTCACCCGCGCAGATAGAGGACATCGAGGAAACGTGGGCCGCCGCTGTTGCCGGAGACTCCGAAGCGCAATACAACCTAGCCGTGCTCGCCCGTTATGGCCCCGAGGATCGGCGAGCAGAGCTGCGAAAAAAACCCCGCCGGGGCCGAAGTTGGTTGCGGGTGGCTGCCGAAGCCGGCAATCCCGACGCCCAACTGGCCCTTGGACGCACCTACGAACACGGCGAGTACACTCTCGCCAACCACAGCGAGGCCGTGAAGTGGTACACCCTGGCGGCCGAGCAAGGGAACCCGCTGGCCCAGTGGCGCCTTGGACTTTTCCATTTCGCAGGGTACGGGGAAGTACCCAAGCACTACAGGAAGGCCCGGTACTGGCTGGAACTCTCTGCCCGCCAAGGGTTTGCCCAGGCTCAAGGCCGCCTGGGCTGGATGTTCTACACCGGCGAGGCCGGCGAAAAAGACCTGGTGAAAGCGTACGCCTGGATGAGTCTGGGTGCCTACGGTGGAGACCAGCGAACCTTTGGGTACAAGGAAAGAGTCAAAGCCGAGATGACCGGCAAAGAACTTGAACAGGCCCTAATACTGGCCGCCCGGCTTTGGCAGGACACCAAACGCCCCGATTTTCGCTGAAGGGGAACAACGAGGAGATGTTGTTTGGGTCTAATTTCGGCCAGCAGAGCCTAACGCCTACAGCTTCAATGCCCGGGTCGTAGCAACCAAGACACAACGATTTGATGCCAATTGCAATGTTAATTCTAATGGCAACAGGGATAGTCGTCGGTAGTGTGCTCGGCGCACGGACGCGTAGCAGAAACATGACGAGAGGGCAGCTTCTACGCTTAGCGCTCCGCAATGCTGCGATTATTTACCCGATCCTTTTTGTGTGGGACGCGTGCTTGACGGCGTATCACGAAAGTGAAGGCTGGGTTGCCGATTGGTTTTCGCACCTTTTCTGTTGATGTATGGAAGGCGTCCCTGGCTGTTGGTTTATCCAATCCGAAGCTGTGCAGAAGCAAGCAGGAACCCCAGTCCCTTCTCGCACTGACCCGCCGGCCAGAACTCAATATCTCGGTCTGCCCAGCCCCTCAACCTATTTTCTCTCAAAGGGCAAAGCGCATCTTATCGTCGGGGTGTGTCTTGTTGGGTCGAGGGCGAAAGACCCCAGTTCCTTTGGAAGGAGCGAAGGTAAGGGAACGTTATTGAACAAAAAGATGGGCTAGCGCGCTAAGCGGAATTTACGGCCTCCGCGAGAAACCCTTGGCACACCGAAACCCGATATTGGGACTCCGCTCCCGCGGTCGCGCGAAACTTCGATAGGCGCAAGTCAAGTACTTCGCCGCATCCGCCCACGACCCCCCACGCAGCACGCGGTACATTCCCTCAGCCGGGCCGCCTGGATTCTTCTGGGGAGACCGCTCGTAGTAGAGCCGCTCATAGCGGTCGGAGCACCACTCCCACACATTACCCGCCATGTCGCACAGTCCGAACGTATTCTTCGGCAACCGGCAGACGGCGCGTGTGCCGTCGAGCACATTGAAGTGTGCCTGCCGGCCCTTGGCCGGCTCCTCGTTCCCCCAGGGAAACTTCACCCCTTCGCCCAACCCACGCGCCGCCCGCTCCCATTCGGCCTCCGTGGGAAGGCGTTTCCCCAGGGACTCGCAGTAGGACGCCGCCTCATGCCAATTCACGTTCACAACCGGATGTTTCTCCTCGCCCTCCGCGATCTCGCCGTCCACCCAATGGAACGGTGGTTGCCGCCCTGTCGCCTCGAGAAACCGCCCATAGGCCTCGTTGGTCACCTCATGCTCATCGAGGTAGAACGGCCCGACCTGGATCTTCTTCGTTGGCCGATCGTCCTTGAGCAGTGTCGACCGCCGTTTCATGTCATCATCCGGAAGCGAATGGGACCGCCCCCGCAGAAACTCTCCGCCGGGGACATAGACCATCCCCGAATCGGCGGCGCCAAGAGGCATCACCGCGACCACGACCAGTAAACAGGACAACCAAAGAATGTGGCGCTTACGCCAAGGCGGGCCGAACCGGCTTTCGTGCCGGTCCTTGTTGCAGGGAGCAACAACAACTGAAGGTTGGGGGGAACGAAGCTGATCTACGCAGGAGCTAACCGTAGATTTCCGAAATCTCGTCCGTCGGGATGTAGCCGTTCGCACCCAGCGGATCAACATAGACATAGGGACGTCCCGAAGGCGTGTTGCGGATCTCCTTGGACCAGTCAATCCCCAGGGCCGAGTAGATGGTCGCCAGAACGTTCTCGTTGCGTGGCTGTTCCTTGTGAGCCCAACCCGTCTCCGCGCAGGTCGCGCCATCCGCATCCGACGCACCGTGCCGCACGCCACCCCTCACACCCGCGCCCGCGAACAGCGCCGGGTAGACCGGGTTGTGATGGTCACGCCCGTGCATGTTGTTGAGCGGGCCCGGTGTCCGACCGAACTCGCTCATATTGACGACCAGGGTCTCGTCGAGCAGGGTCATCTCTGAATTGGTCTTCGACCGAATCCTGGCAAGATCCTCGAGCAAGGCCGAGAACGCCTGATCGTACTGGGCGCAGAGAATGTAGTGATTCGAGTCTTTGGAACGATCCCAAATGTGGGTGTGGTGGTCCCAGCCGGAGTGGCAGATGTGGATGTAGTGGGTTCCGGCATCCTGCGCCAACACGTTCCGCGCCAGGATCGAAGAGACTCCGGCCTGGTGGGTTCCGTAGCGCTCCTTGTCTTCTTCGGTGATGCGAAAGGCCGCCGGCCAGCGCTCATCCGACAGCAGGCCATAGGCTGCGTCGTAGAAGTCGTCGTAGCCCAGCATTTTCCGCCCGAGACCGGAAAGCCGCTTGTGCCTGACATCGCGCAACTTGCTCAAGAGCGCCCAACGCTGTTCCAGCAGTTCCACCACCTTCCGATCGAGCGAGGGTGAATCCGTCACCGCCTCGGTATTGATGTCAACCACCGAGAATCGCGCCGGAAGGAATCCTGTTGACAGGGCCCCGGCTGAACCCTTCTCCAGGTTGAACGACAGGTAAGTGGGGAAGGTGTCGGTCGGACGCCGCCGCTCTTCCAGCTCGGCCGCGATCACCGAGCCAATGGCGGGAATCTCGCGCGCAAAGGCCAGGTTCATCTGCCGGCCGGTCTGCAGGTAGTACTGCGCCCGGAAGTGAACCTCTTCATGGCTCTGCATCGATCGCACCACGGCAAGTTTATCCATGTGCTTCGACATCTTCGGCAGCAGGAGCTGCGACATATGCAGGTCCGGGGCCAACTGCGTGGTCGCGAGGTCCTTGGCCGTCCCCGCGCTTTCCTTGAAATCGTATGAGTCGACGTGGCTGATCGCGCCCGACATCTCATAGAAGAGAACGTTCCGAGCCGTTCCGCGGGGCTGTACCCTGGCGCCGGATGGCCTGGCGGATACCTGCAGCGGCCACACCCCGTCGATCGAGGCGCCAAGAAGACCGAGTCCGCCCAGCCGCAGCAAATCGCGTCGCGTTCTCAGCAGATCTCCTACTTTCCTGGGCTCCTTCATCAGAACACCTCCCTGACACAAGCTGGTGCGACCTCCGCCAACCCGGGGGCACGGCATAGCGTGCCCGTTTCCCCGCTAGTAATTGAAGAAGAACTCCACGCTATTGATCAGCGCCCACTGCAGGTTTTCCGCTCCGCTGACCCGGTCCGTGTTCAAGGCCGCCAGAGCAACCGTTTTCTCCTCGCTCGACGGTGGACGCGAAAGCGTCCCCAGGAACATCTCGTCGACCACCCGATCGTTGTCGTAGCTGTCGAGCAGCTTCTTCAGGCGGCTGTCTTCCTTGGCGATGACCCGATCCGTCACCACCGGCGACTGCATCAGGGCCAACGGATGCAGCAGCGAACCGGGAACCTCCCGAGGCGGCGTATTGCGGTCCGACTGGCCGAACGTCCGCAGGAACGTGCGCACATCGCGGGCGCCCGGAGGCCCGGCCAGCTTCAATGTCAGCCCCACCTTGTTATCCCCAAACTTGAAGTCCCCGGGGCGGTCGGTAGCCAGGGCAATCGCGTCGTGCAGCTCCTCGGCACCCAGCCGCCGCACGAACTTGCGTGCGAAGTACGGCGCGTACGAATCACTCCATTCACCCTGGAACCGTGCCGACAACCGGTAGGCGCTCGACCTGGTGATCGTTCGCATCAACTCCTTGATGCTGTAGTTGCTCTCGCGAAAACTCCGGGCCAACTCTTCCAGCAACTCGGGGTGCGACGGCTGCAACTCCCAGCCTTCGGGCAGGTTG
The DNA here is from genome assembly GCA_028875575.1 of Acidobacteriota bacterium. NCBI lineage: Bacteria > Pseudomonadati > Acidobacteriota > Acidobacteriota bacterium. The sequence continues at coordinate 76,558 of JAPPDF010000042.1, read as the reverse complement.
TCCGGGTCCTGTCGCAGCAAATCGAACTCGTCGAACGGCTCGACGATCCCGAAGCCCATCAACTTGGCCCAGAAGCGGTTCACCGTGCCGCGAGCGAACTGAGGGTGCGCGGTCAATATCCGTCCCAGCGCCTCGCGCGGTTCCTCGCCGGGCTGCGGCTCTTCGCCGCTCAGCAGGAACACCGGATTATCCGGCCCGCCCAGCCGTGCGACGCGAACCATGCTCTCGCCCTCGGTATCGTAGCCGGGACTGCCGTCATCCAGTAGAAACTCCCCCGACTGCGGCTGGCCGTTCTCGAAATACATCTGATACCGCGAACGGCCCAGGAAAGCAGCCAGTTGGAAGAACTCCGCCCGACTCTTGGTGCTCAGCCAGACGTTCACCTCCTCGAGGTGTCCTTGCCCGTCGTGGCATGAAATGCAGGACAGGTTCAGTCCCATGAAGATCTTGGCGTAGTGAATCGCCAGCTCATCGTGGGTATCGAGCTGATGCACCATGCCGAGGTCGTCACCGTCCTTGGGCTGCGGCGCCCCCTGGATGTGCTCCCGCGCGATCACGTTCGAGGCAGCCACCACGTGGTTGCTCTTGGCCGATGCCGAGATGATGTCGTAGGCAACCTGGTCGTAGGGCCTGTCGGCGCGCAGGTTCTGCTTCATCCAGAAGTGGAAGAGGTGTTGACCGCGTCCCATCTTGCCGTTGGCGCGAAACAGGTCCATGAAGTGGTAGGCCCACTTCTCCACGTACTCTTCGCCGTCGAGCAACCGGTCGATCAGCGTGTCTCGTTTGTCTGGATCCTTGTCCGCCAGGAAGGCACGCACTTCCGTCCGAGTCGGGATGCGCCCTGTCAAGTCGAGCGTGACGCGCCGCAGGAACTCGATGTCCGACGCCGGCCGCGCATGCGGCACGCCATCGCGCTCCATCTTTCCGAAGATGTGATCGTCAATGAAGTTCCGCCGCTTTACGGTGCCCGGCTGCGAGCCCGGTTCGGACCCGAGCAGCCGATCCGTCAACTCCGCCGCTTCGTTCGACTTGGGACGGTCGAACAAGGAACCATGCGCCTCGGAAAACTTCTCCGGGCTTAGGGCCTCGGGACGAGCCTCGCGCGGCTTGCCTTGTTCCTGCGCCGACAGCATCGAAGCTGTCAGCAGCACCCATGCAAGTATATTTCCGACCTGCTTCATAAGAGGCTTCTAAGGTAAGGGCAGTTAAACACATCGTACGCCCGCCCCGTCAGAGTGTCAATTTGAATATAGGATCGGCCAAAGACGTTTCAAGACCGGTTTCCAGCCCGCATTCCTCTCCAGGAGGAGGTCGCGTGGTTGACAACCCAATTTATCGTAGTAACATAAATTATGCAGATTGAGTTCGATGCGGCAAAGCGCGCGGCCACGCTTAAGGCGAGCGGGCTGGACATGGCTCGGGCTGGAGAGGTGTTCTCCGGCGCGACGCTGACCGTTGAGGATGACCGACGAGATTATGGCGAGGACCGACTTATCACCGTCGGTTTTCTCGATGCCTCTATGGTCGTTGTCGTCTGGACTCGCCGCAAAGTCGGAGCCCGGATCATCAGCATGAGGAAGGCAAACGATCGAGAGCAAAGACTCTATGGCGAAAGATTTTGACTCGGATACCGCACCCGACCTGTCGAGGGATGGCTGGCCGGAGAAGTTTGCCAAGGTGGCTGTTCGGCGGGGTCGCCCGCCGGTTGCCAAGCCGAAAGTATCGACCACCATCCGGCTGTCACAGGATGTGATCGATCACTTCCGTGCAGGAGGTAAGGGCTGGCAGACACGGATCGACGAGGCGCTTCGCGAGTGGATCGGGAGTAGGTAAAGCTACTGAAGATTTGCCGGCTTTCGTCCTGCTTCCAGCGTCCGGATGTTATTTTCGGGCTGAGCCCCATTACCTGAAGAGATCCCGCTCCGGCGTCCGAATCAGCGAACGAGCCGAGCCCTCGGCTGCCGGATAGGTCAGTCCACGGACGATGGCCACCGGGATGCCGCGGGTCTTCCCCATGACCGGCTCGGCTGCCCCGGCCAGCTCGTCGGCCCAGGCCATGGCGGTGGCCTCCAGCGGACGACCGGCACTGTCGAGCCCGCCCCGGTAGTCCATCAGAGGGAGCAGGCCGGCCACCCCGATGGCGACGTTCACCAGCCCTTCGCGCCAGGGCCGGCCGAAGGTGTCGGAAACGATCACGGCCAGGCGGGTCCCAAAGCTCTTCTCCAGGCAGCTCCGAAGGCGGCGGGCCGAGGCGTCGGGATCCTCCGGCAGGAGGGTGACCTCGCCGGCAGCCGTGTTGGACTGGTCCACTCCGGCGTTGGCGCAAACGAACCCGTGATGGGTCTCCACGATCAGCCGACCCTGGTCCATCCTGACGATACGGCGGGACTGGCCGAGGATGATCTCGACCAGGGCCGGGTCCTTGTCCAGCTCGCCCGCCCAGCTGCGAGCCAGGCGGGAAGGATTGACCGACTCCAGGCGAATCGTTCTCCCCTCATCCTTGGAGACGACTTTCTGGGTGACCACAAAGATATCTCCTTCCAGCACTTCCAGGGAGGCGCCCCGAACGGCCCCGCAGATGAGCCCGCCCAGTTCGCTCCCCTGCCGGACTTCCGGCAAACCGGGAATGCCGATGACCCTGTACTCAGGAACCTGCATGGGTGCCTCGATTCAGATCCGCCAACCTCTCTCCCACTCCCAGGTTGTGCAGAAGGGCCTGGGTGGCGGTTCCCTCTCCCAACCCGCGGAATCGCAGCAGGTCTGAGGCCAGGTCGAGATCCAGGGCCAACCTCGGCATCTTCCTGACCAGCACCCCGACCCCCCGGAGGCGCGCTTCCCGCAGGTGTTTTTGCAGGCTGTCGGCGCCGAACCTGGAGGGGAACATCAAGGGCGGCGAGCGCAGCAAGGCGTTGGTTCCCAGCCCATCGTGGGAGGGCACCAGCACGGCCTCGGGTCCTCGGGTGGCTGGATCGATGAGGGCATCCAGGTCCCGGGCTTGCACCAGGGGAACGTCCACCGGCAGCCGGAGCACCGCTTCGGCCCCCTGCGCTTCCAGCTTCCTCGAAGCCCAGTCCACGGAACGGCTCTCGGAAACCTGCCCGGTTTCCCGAAACACCTCCCAACCGTTGCCAACCGCATAGGTTGCCACTTCCGGGTCGCGGGCCACCACCACTACACGATCGGCCAGACGGCACCCGCGGACGGCCGCGCAGACGTCTTCCAGCATGGCCCAGACCAGTTGAGTCCGCTCCCCGGGAGAGAGCAGCCCGGCCAGGCGTTGCTTGGATCGCTCCGGATCCTTGACGGGAAGAAGGACGACCTTCACCACGGCCCCATGACTGCTTGTGCCAGGGCCACCTTGTCGGCCAGGCCGGCCATGACGGTGTTGGTGACCTTGACTTGCATTCCCAGGCCCTCGATATCTTTCTTCAGGGCCTTGTCCCGAGTGTCGATCACGAACTGATCGACAACCCCCTGCAGCATGCGGGCAACGCCCAGGGCCGAGGCCGGATGACCCAGCTCCTTCAGCATCTTGGCCGCGGGTCCCTTCAGTGCCCTGCCCCCCACCAGCGGGCTGACCGCGGTGACCGGCAGACCGGAGTCCCGCAGGAGTTCCTTCATGCCGGGAACCGCCAGGATGGGTCCAATGCTGATCAGGGGATTGCTGGGAGCAATCACAACCCGGCTGGCCCCGGCCACCCGTTCCGGGAGTCCCGGGGACATCCGACTCTGCTCCACCTGCCGGTAGCTCACCTGGAGCACCCGGGGACGGCACTGTTCCCGCACCAGGTATTCCTGCAGGTGGAGATCTCCCTGGTCGGTCAGGACCCGAGTGGGCGTGTAGGACTCGGTCATCGGCAGGAGCAGGCTGCGCAACCCCCAGGTGCGGCCGATTCTGGCCGTGACCTCTGCCAGGCCCAACCCCTGCTCCAGCAGGTGGGTCCGCCAGAGATGGGTGGCCAGGTCCCGGTCCCCCAACTGAAACCAGCTCGGAGCACCATAGGCCTGCAGCCACTCCAGGCAGTGGAAGTCATCCCCGGCGACGCCCCAGCCGCTGGAGGAATTCACCTTTCCCGTGAGGGTGTAGGTGATGGTGTCCAGGTCGGGGCAGATCCGGAGCCCGCACACCTTGAAGTCGTCCCCGGTGTTGCCGATTATAGTGATCTGCTCGGGCGGGATGACCCGGTTGAGCCCCACCAGGAACTTCGAGGCTCCCACGCCGCCGGCCAGCACCACCACGCCTTGGGTACTCACCCTGTCCCCCGTCCAGTCGACGCCTGATCGACACCACTTCCCGGTTCCCCGGCCTGCGCACCAGTCTAGTGTCCTGTAACAGAAACAAGGTTACCATCTCCGATGGAGGTTCCACCGGGGAACGGTCGGTAGGAGAGGACCGTTGCGGTTAAGCCAAAAGGCACCGTTGGGCTCAATCGTCCCGGAACCTCCATCGGCCCTCCGGGTTCGGGCGCAACGGCACCGTCTTCGTCGTCGCTCCTCCTCGCAATGAATGGCATTCCCTCGTCGTCGCTCCTAGAATCCGGCGCCGTTGCGCTCCGAAAGATGGCAACCCTATTTCTGTTACAGAACACTAGCGGGATTGTCCGACGGGGTCAGTCTCGGTAACCCGGGCCGACACAGCCGGGCGTCGTGCGGTGTTGAGGTTGGCGGGGTTGCAGGTTAGAGACCGACCACGCGAAACCGGGAATGGTGCACCCGGTGGCGCTTGTTGATTTGAATCGCCAGCAGCGTCATGCGCTCCAGGGTTGCGGCCTGCCTCAGCGGACCCACGTCCAGCGGCGACAGCCCTTCGATCCCGGAGGCAATCCGGATGATCCGCCCCCGAGCCTCGGGGGAATCTCCGCAGACAAAGACGTGACAATCGAGCCGTTGGCTCAGATCTTCCAGAAGGTGGGCCGGAATGGTCTTGAAGGCTCCCACCAGGGGAATACCCTCCGGCAGGACCCCGGCCAGGTGCTCGCTGGCGGAAGGCTCGGGCAATTCCCTCAGTTGCAGGCGCTTCTCCCGAAACTGCAGGGGAACGGTCACGTCTACGACGATCTGTCCCTGTCGGAAACGGCCGCGACAACTGGCCAGCAGGTCGGCGGCGTGCTCGAACGGCGCCGCGATGAAAACGGTCTCGCAGGTTTCGACGACCCTTGAATTCTCCAAGCCGGAGACGTCGGCTGCCGAGCCGCCCTCCTCCTTCAAACGAAGCCGCAGCTCCTCGGCCTTCAGGGCCGCCTGATCCGGTTTGCGGGAACCGATGATCACCGGGTATCCCGCCTGACTCAGGCGCAACGCCAAGCCCCTGCCCTCGGGCCCGGTCCCGCCCAGAATGCCGATCCGCATTCAGGCCTCCGCGGAGCCTCCAACGGCCCGTCGCCTACTCCACCAGTTCAACGTCCCTGTCGGTGGCCGGGATGATGCTTTCGGTCGGTTCCTCCCGCTCGGCCTTCCACACCAGGCGAATCGCCCACAGCAGGATCGCCATCTCCAGCGCCACCATGAACCAATCCAGAACGGTCACCATAGTCTCAGCCCTTGCTTGGAGCTAGTCCCATCTGCTGCTCGGGCGTCATCCCCCGGGCCAGCGAACCCTTCATCCATACGTAGTAGACCAGGCCCGAAGCCGCCATGGAACTGAGCAGACCGCTGAAAAGCTGGTTCTGCCCCACATAGAACCCGACCAGGAAACCCACCAGCCAGGCCACGTAGGCGGCGGGATTGAGGTTCATGTCCGCTCCCTTGGCGCTCTGGTAGCGTTTCCGCCTTTCCGGAAAGGCCCAGTAGTCCAGGATCACCGTCATGGCGATGGGGGCCACCACCCAGCCCAGAAACTGGACATACCAGTTCACGAACCGGTCCAGCCCCACGAAGCTCCCCACCATGCCAACCAGCCCTGCGCCCGCCGTGGCCAGACGGCGGGTGAATTCCTGTCCCCAGACCATGGGAATGGGAGGCGCCGAAAATGCCAGTCCGGCCGCGTAGGTGCCTCCCTGCACCGTGGACTGGGCGCCGAACCAGCCGAACACCCAGACCACAAAGGGCAGGCCCAGGGCCTGAGCCATGATGAATACATTGAACTCACCCGTGAAGGCGGCTCCGATGGCTCCCCCCCAATACTGCATGGTGACCAGTCCGGCGTAGGCCGTCAGGATCCCCACCAAGGCCTGCTTGCCGTTTTTCCAGAAGCGGGCCATGTCGGAAATGATGGTCACCCCGACCAGCCAACCGCCGGCCGCCATATCGAACCCGATGAAGGCAGGCGCGGTGGGATCGAACCACTTGTTCCACAACACACCGAATCCACCCGCGCGCGTGAGCGTGGCGTCGATGATCATGAAGACCAGGACCAGGAAACCGGGCACGGCAATCCAGTCCACGTAGGCAATCCAGCGGATGCGCACCACCGCCGGAACGATGAACAGGACCCCGATGGCGATGGTGGAGATCAACCAGGGAGCCGAGCCGGCCTCCCAACCCCAATGTCCGGTGAGACCGTCCCGAGTCATGTTCAGAATGACCGAAAACCAGCCCATGCTGGTCAATCCCATCAGCACATTGGGCAGTACCACTCCCTTGCGCCCGAAGGTGTAGCGGTAGAGGAGCGCGCTGGAATACCCGGTCCGGGCGGCGGCGGCCCCGATCAGGGCTCCCACGATCCCGTTGCTCAAGGTCCCGAAGAAGATAATGGGCATGGACAACTTCAAGGGAAAGGACTGGCCGACGATTCCTCCCACAACGAAGCTGGACAGCACCAGCACCCATCCCCAGAGAATGATGGAGTTGTTCCAGTAGCTGAGCCTCCTCGAAAGTGGCACCTTGGAACGGGCGGCGTCGCCAACTACCGCCCCTGACTCGGCGCTCCCGCTCTGTGTCGACAAGATGAAACGCTCCTTTCAGCGTGTCTCTCTCGGACGCGTTCGGCGTCAGGACCGCGCCAGAACCACCGCCTCCAACGCGGATAGACAACGGTCGACTTCCTCGGCCGTATTGTAATGCACCAGCCCCAACCGCACGACCCCGCCGGAGTCGAACAACCCCAGCCGTTCGATCAGTGCCTGGGCGTAGAAGTCCCCTTCCCAAAGGAAAAATCCCTTCTTGCCCATCTCGGCGGTGATCTCCCGGGGAGAAAATCCCGGAACCGTAAAGGCCGCCGTGGGTGTGCGGCAGTGGAGCCGGTTGCGGTCGGTGACACCCCACATCTTCAAACCCTTGATCTGCTCCAGGCCGTCCAGCAACCGTTGGAACAGGGGGCGCTCATAGCTCTCGATGGCGGACAGGCAGGTCTTCACGTGCAAGCGCCTGCCCTCAAGCTGTGGGTAACGGTCCCGGTAGGCGCCGCCCTGCTGGCGGCCCAGTTCTGCCAGGTATTCGACGGCGGCCAGGCTCCCGGCGATCCCTTCGTGATTCTGAGTGCCGATTTCGAAGCGAGGCTTGGCCGGCCTGATCTTGTAGGCCGGAAGCCGCTCCAGCACTTCCTGTTTGCCGTAGAGTACACCCACGTGGGGACCGAAAAACTTGTAGACCGAGAGGGCCATCAGATCGCAGTCCAGTGCCTGCACGTCGATCGGTCCGTGCGGAGCGTAATGCACAGCGTCCACGTAGACCAGCGCTCCAACCTGGTGCGCTTTCTCGATCACTTCCCCCACCGGGTTGACGGTGCCGACCGCGTTGGAGGCGTAGCCGATCGCCACCACCTTGGTCCTCGAGTTGAGCTTCGACTCCAGCTCTTCCATGTCGAGGGTGCAATCCTCCGGGTGGATGTCGATGCAGTGCACCTTGGCGCCGTGCTCCTCCAGGGCCTGCCAGGGAGAGACGTTGGCTTCGTGGTCCAGCACGGTCACCACCAGTTCGTCGCCGGGCTGCAGCGTCTTGCCGATGGCCCGGCTCACGTTGTAGGTGTGGGTGGTCATGTTCAGACCGAAGGCTATTTCATCGATGGAGCGGGCGTTGAGGAAATCGACCATGGCCTGGTCGGCTTCTATCAGCATGCGGTCGGTGTCCTCGCTGGTGACGAAGGTTCCCTCGATGTTGCAGTTCATGGCCATGTAGTAGTGAGCTACGGCATCCATGACCTGCCGGGGAATCTGGGTCCCACCCGGGCCATCGAAAAAGACGGCCGGGTGGTTGTTTACGGTGCGTTCCAGCGATGGGAATTGTTCTCGGATCGAATCCAGGTCAAGCAAGGGGCAGATCTCCAGGTTGGCCCGGGCCATTGGCATGGACCGGGATGCGGTCGGCTTTCTAGAAGAGGTTCCAGGGCGGGACCAGCGCCTCGATCCGGTCGGTGGCGGGCTTGAAATGGGCGGCCGCATCGTCCACGACCGGCGGCCGATGTCCCGCAAACAGATGGTCGGGACGGAGCCGGGCCAGCCGCTCCACGCTCCTCATCGATTGGTGAAGGTCGCAGTCCCCGATGTTCTGCAGAAGGATCTTGCCTTCGGGAAAGATGGCGTCGCCGGCGAAGAGGGCACGCTTGCCCCCATCCTCCACCAGGAAGGACATATGGCCCGCGCAGTGGCCGGGAGTCGCCACCACCCGGAAGACCTTGCCGCCCAGTTCCACTTCCTGGTTGTCGTGAAGCTCCAGGTCCACCGGGCAGGGCAGAAACTGGAACTCGGGGGGATACATTCCGGTGGAGCGTCCCTTGTCCAGGTTGATGGCCTTTTCGTCGCCGCTGCGCAGCCAGCCGGCGGCTTCCGCCGAGAGGGCCACTTTCAGGTTGGGCAGCCGTTGCTTCAGGGGCGCGGCTCCGGCGGCATGGTCTCCGTGAGCGTGGGTAAGCAGCAACCATTCCACCCGGGCGGGGTCCACGCCGTGCCCGCGGATATTCTCCACGACCTGGTCGGCGCCCATCCCGCCCCCGGCATCGATCAGCAGGTAGAGGTCCCCGGCCCGCATGAGGTAGACATTGCAATCCATGCGGTCGGTAAAGACCGTCTCGGTCTCGCCTCCACCCACCAGGAAAACCGTCTCAGTCACCTTCATGAATCAGCCTCCTGATGCTATCTCGCATACTCCGGTTCTTCCCGGTCCAGGATGCGCCGGATGGCCTGGAAGTGCAGGCTCCGCATGGTCGCCAGACCCCCCTGCATCACGGGAGCCACTTCCTTGACGGTGGACTCCGGAATTTCCCGGAGTCGCTGTCCGGAAGATTGAACAATGAACTGGGACTCGCAGGCCCGTTCCAGATAGTAGAGGTCGTCGAAGGCGTCCCAAACCGTGGGCCCGGTCACAATCACCCCGTGGGCGCCCAGAAAGGCCACATCGTGGTCGCCCATGGCCGCGGCCAGGCGGTCCCCCTCCGCGCTTTCAAAGGCCAACCCGCGATACTCGTCGATATAGGCTACCCGCCCGTAGAAGCGGAGGGCATTTTGCGAGGCCATCAGAAGCCTGCCTTGCTGCAGCAGACAGATGGCGGTGGCGTAGGGCATGTGGGTGTGCAGCACGCAGCGAGCCCGGGGCTTGGCCATGTGTATGCGGGAGTGAATGAAGAAGGCCGAATCTTCCACGGAGTTGCTGCCCTCAAGGATGCGGCGGTCCTTGTCGGCCAGGACCAGGTCGCTGGCGGACAGCTCGCTCCAGTGGAAGCCCATGGGATTGACCAGAAACTGGTGCCCGTCGTTCGAAACCGCCAGGCTGAAGTGGTTGCAGATCCCCTCGCTCAGCCCCAGACGTGCAGCCCAGCGGAGGGCGGCGGTCAGGTCAATCCGCGCCTGTCTGATTTCCTCGGGTGTGATGGTGGATTCCTTTCAGGGAGAGAGCGGGCTAGTGTTCTGTTACAGGACACTAGTAGCCCTGGGCCTCGAAATGAGGGCGAATAGCATCGTCATAGGGTCGGCCCCCGTTCTGGAAAAAGCCCATCCAATAGTAGGGCACCGATCCCCGCCGGACCATTTCATCGGTCCACTGCGCACAGATCATCTGCTGAATGACATTGCCCACAATGCCCGAGGTCGGGCAAATGCGTTCCTTGCGACCTGCGATTTCAATGACGCCCTCCCGCTCCGGAGAGAAATTGTCAAAGCCGGCGTCGGCGACATCGATCAACCGACCGGGAGGCACTTCCCCGTCCATGTAGCCGGGACCGACTCCGATCACGTAGGCGCCCTCGATCTGCTTCTCCCGAGCCAGCCGCATTTCCGGGACGTGTGCCGGTGAGATGGCGGTGATGATCATGACGTTGAGTTCCCGGGTTGCTTCCCAGTCCCCCCAGTTTATGATCATCGGTCCCGAGGCCACCCCGCTGAGCTCGCTGGCGAATCCCGGATGCTCCAGGCTTCGCGCAAACCAGCGGCCTCCCCGGCGAATGCGTCGGGCCATGGTGACGGCAGTCTCCCGGATTCGAGGTTGGTGTCGCCTGATCCGATCCACTCGCTCGGTGAGCACCCGGAGGTATTCAGCGCTCTTGTCCACCGATTTGGTGCTGCCGGTCCAGACCTTGTTGGCGGTCTCGGCGGTCAGCATCCAGTGAAGCGCCCCACTGCCGGTGGTGGTGGAGGGGCACAGGGTGAATTCGGGAATCTGGGGCGCATGGACCAACCCCTGGTAGTAGGGAACATGGCTGTGCAGAATCTCGTTGGAGACATCCTTGAGCATCAGGTTGTCTTCGTTGGGATTGGTGAAGCCTTTTGGGCGGAACTCATTGTCCACGTAGTTCACGGTCACCGCCACTACGTGGACGCCCCGGTCCCGGGCTCTCTGCACGGCGCGATTGCACTGGTTGGTGAAGACCATATCGCCCTTTTGCATCGCGTCGAATGTAGCCGGCTTGTATCCATTGTGGTTGCGGAGAATTCCGGGATTGCCCCGTCTGGTGGCCTTCTGCTCTGGCCCGGGCATGTGGCCGTCGTCCATGGAGGTCCACACCGTTCCTCCCGCCTTGATCACCGCGGCCGCCCGCGAAGTGAGCTCGCCAACCTGGTCGAGCTCGCCGCTGAGGCGACCCAGCATCTCCATGGTGGCCTGGTGGTACTCCTCCATGAAGAGCACCGTATGGCCATAGGTCGGGGCTCCCGGTTCGAGGCATCCGCTACTGCCGGTTTCGGCAGCCTGGAGCTCAGGCCGGTTGGCGGAACCCGACAGCCAGGCGCCCAACCCGGCGCCTCCTCCCAGAAACAGACGGCGGTGGATCTTGTTACCCATCCCTGCCTCCGAATTTATGCTCATCACTCCTGACCCGCTGCCGGGGAGAAGCTCCAGTGTCAATACCCCTGTAATTCGAAAAAGGGTTTCATGGCGGCGTTGTATTCGCGGCCGCCCTCCCGGTAGACGCCCAACAGAAAATAGGGCACAGAGCCCCGCCGCACCATCTCGTCGCACCATTGAGCAATGATCATCTGCTGGATGACGTTCCCCACGATTCCGGAAGTGGGACAGATGGTTTTGGACTGCCCGGCAATCTCAATTACCCCCCCGGACTCGGGAGAAAAGTTGTCGAATCCGACGTCGGCCACGTCGATGAGGCGCCCGTGAGGAACCACGCCGTCGGTGGAGGCGGGTCCGACGGCTACCACGTAGGCGCCTTCCACCTGCTTTTCCAGCGCCAACTTCATCTCTTCCGGATAGGCCGGCGAGATGGCGTTGATGAACATGACGTTCTTTTCCCGGTTGGCGTCCCAATCCCCCCAATTCACCACCCGGATGCCGGAGGCGACGTGAAATTCACTCTCGAACCCCGGATGCTCGATGCTCTTTCCGAACCAACGCCCGCCGGCCCGGACGCGCTCGGCCATAATGGCCGTGGTCTCCCGAATGCGATCGAAATGGCCGCGGGTGCGCTGCACCCGCTCGGTCAGGATCCGCAGGTACTGAGCGCTCTTGTCCACTGCCTTGGCATTGGGATGGGCCAGCTTGTTGGCGATCTCGGCGTTCAGCATCCAGTGGATCGCGCCGCTGCCGGTGCCGCTGGAAGGGCAGATGGCGAACTCGGGAATTTCCGGAGCATGCACCAGCCCCTGCTCGTAGGGAACATGGCTGTGGAGGATCTCGTTGGAGACATCCTTGAGCATCAACCCGTCGGGACAGCCGTGAGACGGGTGATTGTAGCCCGGAGGCCTGAACTCGTTGTTCCAGTAGTTGATGGTGACGCAGACGACGTAGACGCCCCGCTCTCTGGCAGCCAACACGGCCTTGTTGGCCCGGTTGGTAAAGACGATGTCCCCCTTCTGCATCTGGTCGAAATCCTTTTCGGCCCCCAGGGAGGTTGAATGGGTCTTCATGATGCCGGGACTACCGCGGCGGTCGTCTTTCTGCTCGTAGTAGGGCATGTGTCCCAGGTTCATGGAGGTCCACACCCTGCCCCCCTTCCTGACGAGGCTGGCGGCGCGGGAGGTCAGATCGCCGATCTGATCCAGCTCTCCGCTCTGGGCACCCAGGATGTCCAGCGTGCCCTGGTAGTACTCCTCCATGAAAAGCACGGTGTGCCCGAAGGTGTATTCCTGCTGCCACCGGCAGTCGCTCCCGCGGGAGTGGGCAGCGGCGGGGACCTCCAGCCAACGGCCCGCGGCAACGCCGCCACCGAGCAAAGCACCTGTTTGAATCATTTCGCGGCGATTGAGCTTGGCCATGAATGCCCCTGGGTTTGGCTGAAGGGATAACCGATAGGACCTGGCAAAAGGGGGGCTCAGCGCCACCCGGAAACGGTCCCGCCATCCGGCTGCGCCCGAACCCCGCCTATCATACAACACAAACCCGAGGAATCGTCACGGCTCTTTCCAGGAGGCGAAGTCGCGGCGGGCGGAGGCGGCCGATGAAAGACGGAACAGAGTTGTCCACGAAGTGACACGAAGGACCACCAGGGGCCAAAAAGGGGAGCGAGGAGAGTCTGGGAGCGCGGCAGGGAGTTACAGGGGGAAACGGATCTCCAAACTCGGGGACACTATTGACATCGATCCCCGGTGCCGGGCCGCTTCCCCCCCACCCCATCAGCCTTCGCCATTCGGCGCTGCTTTGCGGCGTCGCGTATGCCCCCCTCCGCATCAGCCTTCGCCTGCGGCTCGGCTTCTGCGACTCCCCCTCAAGGGGGGAGTGATTCTTGAGGCCTGCAACAACGCTCTGGTATCACTCCCCCCTTGAGGGGGAGTCGGCGAGGCAAACGCGGCGTCCCTTCGACCAGGCCGCAGCATGCAGCCGAGCCGGAGGGGGGCCAACGCGGCGCCCCGAAAGCGAAGCCCGCAGCCGAGCCGGAGGGGGCATACGCGGCGCCCCGCGATTGACTATGAGCTGTAAGGGACGGAGCCGCGAAACGGTGACAACAGGCACCCGTAGGCGTAAGCTGGACGGGTGCCGGTCTTGCTTGAATCGCCGGTAGTGTTTACCATCCTGTCGAACGGGCCTGAACCTTGACATGAATCAGTCTCTTCGTGCCCTTTCGTGGTTCTTCGCGTCCCTTCGTGGATATCTCTTTTTCCTGCTTGTCGTTCTGAGACGACGCCTTCCCATATGACTCGCTTTCGCATTGCCATCGATGGACCCTCGGGGGCCGGAAAGAGTACGGTTGCCCGGAAGGTCGCCCAGCGGCTGGGTTACCTGTATATCGACACCGGGGCCATGTACCGCGCCGTCGGACTCAAGGTCACCCGGGAACGACTGCCGTGGGATCAGCCGGATGCCGTCATTGAGGCCGCCAGCCGCGCCCGGATCGAGCTAAGGGCCGGCCCGCATGGTCTTCGCGTCATTCTGGACGGGGCGGACGTGTCCGAGGCCATTCGTACGGAAGCCGTCGGCCAGGCGGCCTCCCGGGTGTCCAGCATTCCCGGGGTGCGCAGGATCCTGGTTCGAGCGCAGCAGGACCTGGGCAGGCGCGGCGGGGTGGTCATGGAAGGCAGAGACATCGGAACCAAGGTGTTTCCCGAGGCCGAACTGAAGATATTCCTGGACGCGTCCGAACCTACCCGTGCCCGGCGGCGATTCGCCCAGAATAGAGACAAGACCGGCGCCTTGAACCTGGAAGGCATTCTCGAGGAAATACGGCAGCGGGACCGGCGCGACCGGGAGCGTGCCGACTCACCTCTGGTACAAGCCCGCGACGCGCTCTATCTGGATACTTCCAACCAGACGGTCGACGAGGTGGTTGAGAAAATCCTCAAGATGGTCCAGGTCGTGGAGGGGAAGTCCGGCAGCGATTGAGTGTCGGGAGAAACAGCGGAAGAGGGGTTGCGGATCCAGCCGATGGACTCAGCCGCCGTTGCTCATGGAGGCCAGGAATTCCCTGTTCGATCTCCTCTTGGATAGCCGTTCCAGCATCAGCTCCATGGTCTCGACCGCCGAAAGCGGATTGAGCACCTTTCGTAACACCCACACCCGATTGAGTTCATCCTTGGGCATCAGCAACTCTTCCTTGCGGGTACCGGAGCGGTTGATGTCGATGGCCGGAAAGACCCGTTTTTCCACCAGCTTCCGCTCCAGGTGAACCTCCATGTTGCCGGTTCCCTTGAACTCCTCGAAGATGACATCGTCCATGCGGCTTCCCGTGTCGATCAGTGCCGTAGCGATGATGGTCAGACTGCCGCCCTCCTCGATGTTGCGAGCGGCGCCAAAGAACCGCTTGGGTCTCTGCAGCGCATTGGAGTCCACCCCACCCGAAAGCACCTTGCCGGACGGGGGCACGATGGTGTTGTAGGCGCGAGCCAGACGGGTAATCGAGTCCAGCAGGATCACCACGTCCCGCTGGTGCTCCACCAGCCGTTTGGCCTTCTCGATCACCATCTCGGCAACCTGTACGTGGCGAGTGGCCGGCTCGTCGAAGGTCGAGCTGATGACCTCACCGTTGACGGACCGCTGCATGTCGGTGACCTCTTCGGGCCTTTCATCGATCAGCAGCACGATCAGGATGATTTCAGGATGGTTCTCGGTGACGGAGTTGGCGATGGTCTGCAGCAGCATGGTCTTCCCGGTCCGCGGCGGCGAAACGATAAGTCCGCGCTGGCCCTTTCCGATGGGAACCATCAGATCCATGACCCGGGCCGACAGGTTGTCGGGCTGGGTCTCCAGCCGGATCCGGTCCTCGGGGTAGAGCGGCGTGAGATTGTCGAAGAAGATCTTGTTGCGGGCAACGTCGGGATGCTCGAAGTTGATGGCTTCGACCTTGATCAAGGCAAAGTAGCGTTCCCCGTCCTTGGGGGGTCGAATCTGGCCCGATACGGTGTCCCCCGTATGCAGATCGAATTTGCGGATTTGGGAGGGAGACACGTAGATATCGTCCGGTCCCGGCAGGTAGTTGTAGTCAGGCGCTCGCAAGAACCCAAAGCCGTCCGGAAGGGTCTCCAACACACCCTCCGAGAATATCAGGCCGTTTTTCTCCGTCTGGGCCTGCAGGATCTTGAAAATCAACTCCTGTTTCCGCATTCCGGTTGCGCCGGCCACATTCAGATCCTTGGCGATCTGAGTCAGGGAGGCGATGTTCATTTCTTTCAGCTCGGCAATGTCCATAAAGACTCCTTGGAGTTTCGGGATTTCAAAGTCGGGTATGGGCAACCGGCCCGGTCGGGCGGCGCTCATCTGGATTTTGGCGATGGGTCTACGGCTGTGCTGTCCCCTGGATATGACGACTCAGAAGTGCCCACACCTTGTCACGGCCGGTCTTCCTGGTGGCGGAATACGCCACCACCGTGGCTGCTGGTGCGAGTGTCCGGGTGTGTTTGAGCGATTTCTGCAGCTCGCTCCCGGATAGCCTGTCGGCCTTGGTAGAAACCATAAAAAAGGGTAGGGAAAACTGTCGCAACCTCTCGAGGGTTTGCAGATCGTGCCGGGTTGGACCGATCCGCGAATCAATGATCGAAACGCAAACTGCCAGCCTCTCCTGTTGTTGAATATAGCTGTCGAACAAACGAGCCCACCCAAGCCTCATTTCCTTGGAAACCTTGGCGTAGCCATAACCCGGGCAGTCGACAAAATAGAAACGTCCATTGATTCTGAAAAAATGGATCAGCCGGGTGCGTCCCGGGGTGGAACTGGTGCGGGCGAGTCCGCGTCGCCCTAACAGACTGTTTATCAAGCTGGATTTGCCGACATTGGAGCGGCCGATGAATGCGATTTCAGGAAGGTCATCCCGTGGAAACCGGGACGGATCAGGAGCGCTGCATACCAACTCGGCGGAATAGATCTTCAATGGGTTATGGAATCTTGAGAAAAATCCTTCTCCATTGAAGGCTTGTACTCCTCGATCTTGTCCTCCGCTTTCTCCTTGGCGACCGGGATCTCATCCTCGAGGGCGATCTTCAGCACCTCGTCCATGGTCTCGACGAAGTGCATCGAAAAATGTTCCTGGATGTTCTGGGGCACCTCGGAAAGATCCTTCTCATTCCCTTTAGGCAGAACGGCCACCTTGATCCCGGCCCGGTGTGCAGCCAGCAGCTTCTCCTTCATGCCGCCAATGGGCAGCACCTTGCCCCGCAGAGTGATTTCCCCCGTCATGGCTACGTCCGGCCTTACCGGAATTTTGGTCAAGGAGGAAATCATGGCCGTGGCCATGGTGATTCCGGCCGAGGGTCCGTCCTTGGGAATGGCTCCTTCGGGTACGTGGATATGCATGTCGAAGTTCCGATGAAACTCCCGAGGAACTCCCAGCCGGTGGGAGCGGGAACGCACGTAGCTCATGGCGGCTTGCGCCGACTCCTGCATGACTTCTCCCAGCTTTCCGGTCAAGGTCAGGCGACCCTTGCCTTCCATCAAGGTGGCTTCGGTGTTCAACACTTCTCCCCCGACCTCGGTCCAGGCCAGACCGGTGGCCAGACCGACCTCGCTCTTCTCTGCCGAGCGCGTGTTGCGGAACTTGATGACTCCCAGATAGTCGTTCAAATTCTTCCTGTCGACCTGACGCGAGATTCCAGCGCCCTCCTTGACCACCTTGCGGGCAACTTTGCGACAGATCGAGGCGATCTCCCGTTCCAGGTTGCGCACCCCCGACTCCCGGGTGTAGTTCTGGATGATCCCCAGAATGGACTCGTCGGACAGAACCAGGTTCTTCTCCTTCAAGCCGTTCCGGGGAATCTGCTTCTTGACCAGGTAGCGTTTGGCAATCTCCAGCTTCTCGGCCTCGGTGTACCCCGAAATACGAATGACTTCCATTCGATCCTGCAGGGGCTGCGGAATGGTATGAATGACGTTGGCGGTGGCAATGAACATGACCTGCGACAGGTCGTATTCCACATCCAGATAGTGGTCCACAAAGCAGTGGTTCTGCTCCGGATCCAATACTTCCAGCAGGGCCGCCGAGGGGTCTCCGCGGAAATCCATGCTCATCTTGTCCACTTCGTCCAGCAGAAAGACCGGGTTCTTGGTTCCGGCTTTCTTCATCATCTGGATGATCTGCCCCGGCAAAGCCCCGATATAGGTTCGGCGATGCCCCCGGACCTCGGCCTCATCCCGGACTCCCCCCAGGGAAAGCCGGACGAACTTGCGTCCGGTAGCTCTGGCTATGGAACCCGCCAGCGACGACTTCCCCACTCCCGGAGGTCCTACCAGGCAGAGAATCGAACCCTTGGGGTTTTTCACCAACTGGCGCACGGCCAGGAACTCCAGGATGCGCTCCTTGACCTTCTCCAGTCCGTAGTGGTCCTCTTCAAGAACCTTTTCCGCCCGTTCGATTTTCTGAATTTCCTTGGATCGCTTCTTCCAGGGAACCGCCAGCAGCCAGTCGATGTAGTTGCGGGAGACGGTGGACTCGGCCGACATGGGAGGCATCATTTCCAGCCGCTTCACCTCCTGCATGGCCTTTTCAAGGGCCTCCTTGGGCATGCCGGCTGCTTCGATCTTCTTCTTGAGCTCATCCACCTCCGATTTCTCGTTACGCCCCAATTCCTTCTGAATGGCCTTCATCTTCTCATTCAGGTAGTACTCCTTCTGGGCCTTTTCCATCTGACGCTTGACCCGCGAGTTGATGGAACGATCCACGTTCAGTTTCTCGATCTCCACATCCAGAATGTCTCTCAGCCGGTGGAGGCGGTCCACCGAATCGAAGATTTCCAGTAACTCCTGCTTTTCCTCGATGGTGACGGCCAAATTGGCAGCCACGGTATCGGCCAGCCGGTCGATGTCCTCGACGCGCACGGCGGCTACCATGGTGTCGTAATTCAGGTTCTGGCTCAGTTTCACATACTGCTCGAACAGCGAGGTGACCTTGTTGACCAGTGCCTCGGTATCGCCTTGCGCCGAACGGGCGGGGGACGTCGGCCGCAAGACGGCCTTCATGTACTCATCCTCTTCCAGGATCTGAAGCGCCTTGGCACGCTCCACACCTTCCACCAGCACTTTGATGTTGCCGTCCGGCAGGCGCAGGCTCTGGACGATATTGGCAATGGTCCCGGTGGAATAGATCTCGGAGGGCTGTGGATCGTCGACCGCGGCATCGTGCTGGGTCGCCAGGAAGATCCGCTTGTCCCCGTTGAAGGCGACTTCCAGGGCCTTCACCGAGGCCTGGCGCCCAATCACGAAGGGAATCATCATGTAGGGGAAAAGCACCACGTCCCGAATGGGAACCATGGGCAAGAGGGTGTATTCCGATTTTTCTTTGGGCTTACCGAACATCGCCATTCCGCTTTCTCGAGAAAAACAGGTTCCGTGCCGTGGTTTAACCTGCCTTTTCCAGGAGCGAGAGATCTATGGAGTTGGCAGTCACCATTTCCTTGGTAAGCACAAACTCCTTGATCTTTCGCTGGGCAGGCAGCAGGTACATGAGATCGAGCATTAGTTCCTCGATGATGATGCGCAGCCCCCGGGCCCCGACCTTCCGTTCCTGGGCCAACTCTGCAATACCCTCCAGGGCGTCCTGATTAAAGTGTAACTTGACTCCTTCGTATTCGAACAACTTCTGGTACTGCTTCACAAGTGCATTCTTCGGCTTGGTGAGGATCTGCACCAGGGCAGCGATATCCAGATCTCCCAGGGTTCCCACCACGGGCATGCGGCCCACAAACTCGGGGATCAAGCCGTACCGGATCAGATCCTGCGGCTCCACTCTCTCCAGCATGGCCAGGTTTCGCCTCTGCTGCACCGTCTTGACGTCACTGCGAAAACCGAGGGTTCTCTTGCCGATGCGGCGCTCGACCACTTTTTCCAGGCCGACAAAGGCTCCACCGCAGATGAAGAGAATATCGGTCGTATCCACCTGGGTGAACTCCTGGTGAGGATGTTTCCTTCCACCCTGAGGCGGCACGTTGGCGACCGTTCCCTCCAGGATTTTCAGCAGCGCCTGCTGCACCCCCTCCCCGGACACGTCCCGAGTGATGGAGGGATTCTCGTCTTTTCGGCAAATCTTGTCCACCTCGTCAATGTAGATCATGCCATGCTGGCATTTCTCCACATCCCCGCCGGCGCTTTGAAGCAATTTCAAAATGATGTTTTCGACATCCTCGCCCACGTATCCGGCTTCGGTGAGGGTGGTGGCGTCCACGATGGCAAAGGGCACGCTGAGCCTCTTGGCCAGGGTCTGGGCCAGCAGCGTCTTTCCCGTCCCGGTGGGGCCGATCAACAGGATATTGCTCTTGGTCAGCTCCACTTCGCTACGCCGGCGGGCAAGCTCGATTCGCTTGTAGTGGTTGTAGACCGCCACGGCCAGCTTTTTCTTGGTCTTCTCCTGGCCGATGACGTATTCGTCCAGATACGCCTTGACCTCGTGCGGCTTCGGCAGCGGATGGGGTTTGGCGTCGGAGTCAACACCCTGGTCGTCATCGATGATGTCGTTGCAGACCCGGACACATTCGTCACAGATAAAGACGGTGGGACCGGCGATCAGCTTGCGAACGTCATTCTGACTCTTGTTGCAGAAGGAACATCTCAATGATTCCTCGGTGCTGTTTCTTTTCAAGTCAGCTCCTCCGGTCGGCGTGCCGAACCCTCTCCGGGACTCGCGCCGACCCAGCGACCTCCATTCCCCGATGCCGCCCAGGCGTCAAGGAACGGCTCCACTCTGGATTCTCCGACATTCCCCTCATTGGATGACTACTCCCCGAAATCGAGCCTGGTCTCTGCCTGATACTCCTGGTACTGGTGAAAGGTACTCTCCGCCAGGGTCGACCTGCCACGATACCGGGTATAAGCCAGCGATTTTAGCGGAAGCAGCGCAACCTCGTCACCAATCTCCTGAAAATCATAGTCGAAAAGCATTCTGCCCGACCTGACCCGGTGTCGCTTGGGCAATCCGATCGGTTCCTCGGCCACATATCTCAAAACACGCCCGCTGTCCCGGTCAATATAAATCTTTCCGCGGTACCCGACCAGCACGGTGTTGTCGCCGGCGCGCCCCCCATACTGGCAAAAATTCCTCGGCGTCACCGTACGGAACACATGCACTCCGTACCCTCGCAGCCGGGCATCTTTAATCCACTCGAACTCGGTGGGATACTTCTGGCCGAAAAGAGCCTTCAACCAATGACCGAAAAACCCCCATCCATGGCCGCGCTGATTGCCGCCGATCCATTCATAACTCTCCCGGCCTCCCTTCACCATCCGCACCAGCCACTCCGACTCATCGATCCGCGGCTTCCCTCCCCTGCTCGAACGCACCCATTTGGGTATCTCGACTGCCCAATCGCGCAACTCCGGCCTTCGAATTGCCGGAACCACAAAGACCCGTATGGTCTTCCGGCAGGTGAAATTGGGCAGGGAGTCCATGTATCCCTGCACCCATTGGCGGGTCCGGGCAATGACCGCGGCCGACTCCTCCTGGCTCATCCCGGTCGCCGCCAGCCCCAAGGAGGCCATCTCCGCCAGCGCCAACCAGAGCGCGGCGAACCCCGCCGCCGCCGAACCGATTCGCCTTGCGCGTGAGGACCCTGCCGAACCATCGGTGGGACCCGATGCCCTTCCACTGGCCTGACGCATTTTCGGTCACGCCGTCGCCTTTAGACAGCGCGCCTCACCACGTGGAAACCCGCCGGCCCCTTTCCGGAGCGGACCGGATGAAGGAAACCTCGGTTTGCCCTTACTCATGACGCACGATGACTTGATCGACCAGCCCATAGTCGTGGGCTTCTTCGGCCGTCATGATGAAATCCCTCTCCACGTCCCGCTCGATCCTGTCCAAAGGCTGTCCTGTATGGGAGGAGAGGATTTGGCTGGTGGTATCTCTCAATCGGAGAATCTCTTTGGCGTGAATGTCAATATCGGAAGCCTGGCCGGACAATCCGCCCATGGAAGGCTGGTGAATCAGGATCCGCGAGTTGGGCAAAGCAAAGCGCTTGCCCCGTGTCCCGGAGCTGAGCAGCAAGGCCGCCATGCTGGCCGCCTGCCCCACGCAGATGGTGGTTACATCCGGCCGTATGAACTGAATGGTGTCGTAAATCGCCAGGCCGGCCGTGATGGAACCGCCAGGGCTGTTGATGTAGAGGGATATGTCCTTCTCCGGGTCCTCAGCCTCCAGGAAAAGCAATTGAGCCGTCACCAGGTTGGCGATGTTGTCATCAATCGGGGTTCCGATGAATATGATGTTGTCCTTCAGGAGGCGGGAGTAGATGTCGTAGGCGCGTTCGCCCCTACTCGTCTGTTCCACTACCATGGGAACTAACATGTGGTTGGGATCCCCTGAAGTCTTGGCTGTGACTGATTTAGGGTTGAACGATAAGTCCCGGGGGAGTCTTGACGGACGCCAGACGAAGGATTAAATCCAGGCACTTCCTGTTTCGGATCGTGTTTTTGATTCTAGCGGCGCCCCCGTCCCTTGTCAAGCGCGATCTGACGGCCTCGATCGGCTGGTCCGCCCCCTGAGCGATGCGCGAGATTTCTTCTTCCAGCTCTTCATCGGAAACGGTCAGCTGCTCCTCTTCGGCAATGTGCTCCAGCAGGACGGCGCGTTTCACATCCAGCACCGCCTTCTCTCGCTGCTGTTCCCGAAACTGGTTCCAATCCAGCTTGAGCGTGCTGGGGTGAACGCCCTGCATCATCAGAGCCTGCATGGTTTCCTTCAGCCGTGTTTCGAGCTGTTCCTCGACCAGCACTTCGGGCACCTCAAAGGAGGTGTCTTCTACCATCCGATCGACCAGGCTGGATTGCATTTCGGAGCGGGCGGCTCTCTCCTTTCGCCCCACACAGTCAGCCCGTACCTTGGACCGCAAATCTTCGAGTGAGGAGTAGTCCCCGGCATCTCTGGCAAATTCGTCGTTGAGTTCGGGCAGGCGCTTCTGCTTGATGGCCTTGAGCTCCACGCGATAGTTCACCTGCTGGCCGGCCAGTTGCCTGTTGGGGTGATCGTCTTCATAGGTGACTGCAAAGGTCCTGGTCTCTCCGCACTGGGCCCCGCTCAGGTTGTCGGTGAATTCCTGCGGCGTCCCCTCTCCACCCAGCTCACAGGTGACGTCCTCGTCGCGGATATCCTTGCGCCCGGCTGTAGAGTACTTCCCCTCCAGCGAGATAACGGCATGGTCACCGGAGCTTGCCGGCCGGTCCTCCACCGGCAAATACTCCGCCGACTGCTCCCGCAACTGTCCAAGGACGACTTCCACTTCCTCGTCCTTGACCTCGGTCGGGACCTGTTCGATCTCCAGCCCCTTGTAATTGGGAAGCTCGAGAGTGGGCGGGACTTCGAAGGTGGCCTTGAAGGTAAAGGATTGCCCCGGAGCGAAGTCGACCTCTGCGATCTTGGGCAACGACAAAGGTGTCAGGGATTCCGATTCCACCGCCTCCTTGAAGTATTTGCGAACGGCCGCTTCCAGAAAATCGGCCCTGATGGAATCCCCGAATCGCTGTTGGACGATCGGCAGCGGCGCTCTGCCGGGGCGAAAACCCGGAACCCGTGCCTGCCGCAGGTACTTTTGGCAGACCGCCTGGTAGTCGGGCTTCCACCGTTCGGCTTCCACTTCTATGCCCAACTCGGTCCTGCAAGAACTCAAGAGGTTCACTTCAACCTTCAAGACATCCACCTTGGCAGGGACGCAACCCCGCTGCCTAGCTTGTTCTGGTTGGATCGAAAGGGTAGGAAACGATCAAAAAGGGTCGGAATCTGGTGCGAAAGAGGGGACTTGAACCCCTACCCCTTTCGGGACTGGATCCTAAGTCCAGCGCGTCTGCCAATTCCGCCACTTTCGCTTGGTGTGCATCTCCGAGCCCGGTTGCCCGAAGCTGCCCGGATCAGTAAGGCTGGGCACTGCGACGAATGCCAATGACAGCAGGCGACAAATTTTATAGCATCTTTGTCGTTTTCGTGTCAATTTCGAGCCCATAGGACAGGCCAACCTGACAGCAGGAGAAGTCCGGGTATGACGATTCCAGCCAGGTACCCGCGGGAAAAGACGGACGTGGGGAAGCGAAGGCGATTTCGCCGGCTTCTGACGCTGCTGGCAGCGCTCTGTATCTGCCTGCAGGCTGCCAGCCCGGCAGGCTCTCCGGCCTCCCTAGCCCATCCCCGGAAGTCGCCCCCCGGCGCCGACCCTGTTCTGAAAACGGTAGAGGCCGCCACGCTAAAGACAATTCTCAAGAAGAAGCAGGGAAAGGTCGTATTGATCAACCTCTGGGCCACCTGGTGCGTTCCCTGCCGCGAGGAGTTTCCCGAGCTGATCAAGCTCTACGGGAAATATCGGGACCAGGGTCTGGACTTGATCCTGATTTCGGTCGACTTTGCCGAGCAGCGAAGACAGGTGGAGGACTTCCTCAAGGAAAACGGCGTGACCTTCCCCACCTATATCAATGCCGAGGATAGCTACGAGGCGCTGATCGGCTTCCTTGCGCCGGACTGGATCGGAGGGTTGCCCACCACCTTCGTCATCGATCGGAAGGGCCGACTGGATCGGAGCCTGGTTGGTGGACAGAACTATGAGGTCTTTCACAAGGCCGTCGCCCCTCTTCTCTGATCCCTCACTGGGGCGGATCGAATGCCCGCGACAGATACCACAGAAAGTGCTGTGCTTCGCCCGAAAACGCACCCGCCGGGACCGACCGGGAGACTCCCCGATCCTGCGTTGCTTCGGTAAACACCCTCAGCGCCAGTTCCCAGAGTTTCGGATCGCGCCCGGTCTCGTAGAGAGCAGTCAATCCTGACGCCAGACTCATTCCGGCTTGCGGGAAGTTCCCGGAAGCCCTCAAGCCGGTCAGCAACTCTCCCGACCTGCCCCGGATTGACTCGGCCTCCCGTTCCAGGCAAGCTTCGACCCGGTCTTGCCCCAACCAGTCCCGACTCCTGTGGATCGCTGACCAGAGTTGCGCCCTGTCCCAGGCTTCAGTCTTGCCGATCCGCCCGCGTTCCGCCTGCCACCGCAGGGCGTTCAGCGGGGACAGTTCCTTCAAGCGCCCCCAATCCCCCTCTTGCCAGGCCCGGATGACATCCACCATCCACCGGGCCTTCTCCAGATAGCGCTCGTCCCCAAGCACCTGGTAACCCCTGACCAGTCCGATCAGGACCGCGGCCGCATGGCGGGGCGCCCGAGCGGGATTCACTTCGTCTGCAACCGCCACCTGCTCCAGCCACGAACGGGCGGCGTCCAGGGCTCGGCGATTCCCGGTCAGCAGATATGAGAAAAGCAGATGTTCCCGCCCGCGCCCGTCCCAACCGCTCGGCGCACATCCGCCGGAGGCGGGGTGGGTCCGCCCGGAAACTCCCAGATCCACCCAGTGGTCAACCAACTCCTCGGCAGCCTCCAGCGATCCGGGGTCTCCGGTCCGAAAGAAGTGGAGGAAAAGACCATGGGCAAGAGCGTCGCTGCGGTCGACGGTCCAGTCGATGCCATTCGAGGGGGTTTCGGCACTCTCGGGGCGGGGCCGCTCTTCGCCTGAACCGAGCCCGCCGTAACCGTCGTTGTCGCCCGCTTCCCGACTGTCGCGGGGCAAACCTGCCGGCAATTCCCGCTGTCTCTCCATCCAGCCGTCAACCTCTCTGACCAGCGGCCAGTAACCCTCCCGGTAGACCTCGGGGGAAGATTCCGAGAGCGGTCCCAGGGCCTGGCCGGCGCGGCAATACCAGGAGGGAGCCGCGAACGCATACACCGGTTTCTGCAGACCCACGAGTTCGTTCTTGACCCGACCCTGGGCAAGGCTGCGGTCGCCGTGAAAGTAGAAGAGCATTTGGTGGGTCCTGGACCCACCGGGCGGGAGGTCCCAAGGTTCGGCCTCCTCCGGAAACAGCCGCGCGATCAGGCTGCCCGACTTATTGATTTCAAAGGCCTTGGGATAGAACCGCCGGAACCGCTTCACACCCAGAGCCAGACCATGCCGCCCGTCGGCCAGGTCCGCCCAGCCCAGGTTGGATCGGAATTCCTTCTCCACCCGGCGCCGCAGCGTTGAGGAAACCGGTTCACGGCCAGCGCCGCCGTCAGGGGCTGACTGATCCGCCTCTACCACCGAGAGGCGATAGGAATCGGGGCTGTCCAGGTAGAGGGAAACGGTTGAAGTTCGATCCAAGTGGCCCTGATGATCCCGATCCCCCCCGCCCAGGGCGAACCGCCGCGAAAGCGGATCCAGGTTCAGTTGAGCCTCAAGGCTGAAGCCCTCCACCGGAAACTCCCCGGTCCCCGAGCCACAGGGCCGAATCAGCGTCAAGCCCAGCTTGAAAAACGTCTTTCCCCCATACACGGTAACCCTGGCCACGTATTCCACGGGGGCGACTCCCGCATCCTCGGAGACGAATGTACCCGACACCTTGATCACCGCGCGAAACGCATTGGCCTCTTCCACCTCTACCCGATTCTCGCTCCAGGGACCCATCCCATAAGTGTTGCCCCCACTTTTCAGGATCATCCGGAAACGGCCGCTATCCAGGATCCGGGTGCGCGCGGAGAAATCGTAGCCCCAATTCTCGTCCACCCAGACCTGGTCCAGCAGTTGCTGGGAAGGGCCTCCCATGAACAACCGCAGGGGCCCGGTAACCACTTCCACTCCCTCGCTGCGGCGGGACAGGCCGATGGGCGAGGGAAATCTCGGCAGGCCGCCGACCCGACGCAGGAAGTACACCACTTGCCCGTTGGCCGGCAGGCTGGCGGCAAAGTGAACCTGGACCCACTGCAGGCTCCCGTCATCCGGCCACCGAGCTATTTCCTTAATGACGGCGGGAACAAAGCGGCCCTGCCCGTCCATCAACTGGAGCAGGCGGCCTGATTCGAGAAGCCCCCGAGGTAGCGGAACGCCCGAGGTGATGGGATGCTGATTGCGAGCCAGTCCGGCAGTCTCCCGCACGGTCAGCGGGATGTCGATCTCTTGAGACCACCCCTTCTCCGAGGACCAGACCGACAGCACAATCAGGAGCAGAAACCACTTCATGGTCAGATCGAAGTCAATAATAAATCCGTGCCGCATACACGCCGCAGCACGAATGATACGATATCGGATGCTTGGACTGCATTTCTCACCGGGAAGCGTGGTCATTGCTCTGGAAAGATTTCACTAGATCGGAACGGCGCTGAACCGAGTTGGCGTGGCCGGCGGGGAATCACATCGTGCAGGGAGGGACCGTGAACCAGGAGACAGTCTTTCGAATTGCCGTGCTGCCGGGAGACGGCATTGGGCCGGAGGTTATCGCCGAGGCGGTCAGGACATTGAGAACCGTCGAGCAGGAACTGGAAGGGGTCTCCTTCGAACTGCAGGAGTTTTCCGTCGGGGCCGGGACCTTCCTGGAGTATGGAAATCCCCTGCCTCCGGAAACCCTGGAAGCCTGTCGACAGCAGGATGCCATCCTGCTGGGAGCCATGGGGCTGCCCAGCGTTCGCTGGCCCAACGGCCTGGAGATGGCTCCTCAGGTGGACTTGCGCGAGCAACTGGACCTCTACTGCGGCCTGCGCCCCTACTATCTCTATCAAGCCGACCTCTCCCCACTCAGGGGCATGGAGGACGGCAGGATCGACTTCCTCATCGTTCGGGAGAGTACTGAAGGTCTGTTCTCGGGCCGTCTCAGGCCGATGGAATTGACCGCCTCCGAGGTCCGCGATCAAATGGTCATTTCCCGCTCCGGGTCGGAACGCCTGTTTCGATCCGCCTTCCGGCAGGCCATGGGGCGCAGGAGACGACTCACGCTGGTCGACAAGGCCAATATCCTTCCGTCCATGGCTTACTTCCGGGGTGTTTTTCAAGAGATCAGCCGGGAGTTTCCGGAGGTTGAAACGGAAGCACTCTATGTGGACGCCGCCAGCCTCCATCTGATCGAGCGGCCGGCAGACTTCGACGTGCTGGTCACCGAAAACATGTTCGGAGACATCCTTTCCGACCTGGCGGCGGGGCTGGTGGGAGGAATGGGCATGGCTCCCTCCGCCGACATTGGAGACGACTTTGCCGTGTTCCAACCCGCCCATGGCTCAGCCCCCGACATCGCGGGCAGAGAATTGGCCAACCCGCTGGCCACCCTTCTTTCCACGGCCATGATGCTGGACTGGCTGGGACATCCCGAAACCCGGCGGGCCGCCGGGGCTGTCAGAAAGGCGGTGACCGAGGTGCTGGTCGCGCCACGGAACAGAACCGCCGATCTGGGCGGGCGATTGAAGACGGCTGAGATGGGCAGCCTGGTGACGGAAGCCGCCGCCCGTTTGCTGTCCCGCGAAGCGGGGAACCAGCCGGGAGACTAGCCCGCATCTCTCACCAAGCCGCTGGAGGCATTACAAGAAGTAGATTATCTTCAGCACCTTGATTGGCTCCATGTCAAGGGCTTGCGCATCACAGACGGCCCTGGGCATGCCCTGGCTTGTCCTTTCCCTTTCAGCGCACACATGCTCCCTCGACCGTAGAAACCGCTACGCTCTTCGGTCGCGAGCACGCGCTGAAGGGGAATGTCCTGCGCCATGATCATGCCCCCTGGTGAGATATGCGGGCTAGAGACACTCAGCCGGCAATATTGGGATCCCACAGGGTTTCCGGAGTCCCCGTCAGGTGACTGGCCCATCGGCTCCAGACGAAGAGCGCGTCTCCCAGCCGGTTGAGGTATTGAACGGCCGCCGCGGGGACGTCCCCCTCCTCACCCAGCCGGACACAGCACCGCTCGGCGCGCCGGCAGATGGTGCGGCAGAGGTGAAGCTCCAGGTTGAGTCGATTGCCTCCGGGCAGGACAAAGGATCGCAGGGGCTCCAGATCCTGGTTGGCTCGGTCCATCTCCTGCTCCAGCCGCTGGATGTCCTTCTCTGTCACCTGTGGCTGGCGGGGATGAATGTCCTCGGGCAAGGTAGCGAGCGTTGCCCCCAGGTTGAACAGCTCGTGCTGAACCCGGACCAGGCAGGTCACCATGGTCTGCAACTCCGGGTTGGGATCCACATGCTCTCGAGCCGTCTGGCAGGCCATACCAACGAATCCATTGAGCTCGTCCACTGTGCCATAAGCCTCCAGGCGCAAGGATCCCTTGGACACTCTTTGGCCCCCGACCAGCTTGGTCTGCCCGGAGTCGCCCTTCCGGGTATAGACGCGATTGATGGCCACCCTGGGTTTGTTGAATCGAGATTCCGTCAAGCCATGACCTCCTTTGGGGCTCCCCGACCTTAGGCGGACCCCTCTTGAGCCTTCTCCAACGCCTTAGTGGTCCTTCGTAATCCTTCGTGTCCCTTCGTGGGTAACTCTTTTTTTTTCAATTCTTAACGGTATGAAGCTAAAGGTCCGCCTCGAACCGGCGCACCTCCTCGAATCGGGTCCGGCCTCTCAGCAATCGTCCCAATCGGGGCCGGCGCTGGTTGTATACCTCCACCGCATCGGCGTCGGCGTAGCGAAAGAACAAAATGCGCCGGTCTCGGCCCGAGCGGTTGGGCCCCGATTTGTGCAGTGTCCAGCAGCTCATCACCAGCGACTCTCCAGCCTTCATGGGGACCGGCACGGCTTTGGACTCGTCTGCACGGGCCATCAGTTCGGCCCCATGCTTGACATCGGCCGCAGCCTTGCCCTGGGCGTGGGCCTGCTGTCCGGTCCGGTTGCTTCCGGGGATGACCCAGAGGCAGCCGTTCTCCAGGCTGGTGTCGTCCAGGGCGGTCAGACAGGAAAGGGCGTTGTAGGGCTCCAGCTCCCCGTATCCGTTGTCCTGGTGCCAGGGGAACACCATGCGGTTGCCCCTGGTCTTGAAGGTTAGCTGGCTGGTCGCCGCCTTGAGATTGGGCCCGATGATCTGCTCGGCCGCGTCCACCAGGGGTCCGGCAAAGTAGAATTGGCGCACCATGGCCGACCGATGGTGGATATTGGGCAAGAGGGCGTTCTCCAACCAGGTCTTACCGGGGTCGAACGCGCTCTTCTCCCTGTTCCAGGTGGCCATGCACTCCTCCCGGATCTGCTCCAGTCCGCGCGGGGACAGGGTAGCGCCGCACACCAGGTAACCCTCGGCGGCAAACCGCCTCAACTCGGAATCGCTCAGGCTCCTGAAAATGAAGGGTGCCTGGTTCATGAGCTTCCCCCTCCCGGCTACGATGCCGGACCCAAGTTCAATAGGTGGCTCGCGCACCGCTGATGTCCACGCAGGCGCCGTTGGTAAAGCTGCAATCGTCGCTGGCCAGGAAGTGGATGAGGGCCGCCACCTCCTGGGGCCTCCCCACCCGTCCCATGGGAATCTTGCTGATCATGTAGTCGATGGTTTCCTGCCCCACCTGGCGCAGAATCGGCGTATCGATCACCGCGGGCGTCACGCAGTTTACGTAAACGCCCTGCTGGCAGACTTCCTTGGCCAGGGCCTTGGTGAGGCAGATCACTCCGGCCTTGGTGGCCGAGTAGGGCGCCAAGGTGGGATTCCCCTCCTTGCCGGCAATGGAGGCCACGTTGACGATCCGGCCGGACTGATTCTTCAGCATGGTGGGCAGCACCCCCCTGCAGCAGAGAAAGACCCCCGTGAGGTTAACGGCCATCACCTGATCCCACTCTTCATCCGTTACCTCCACCAGGGGCTTGGTGGGGCCGGCGATGCCGGCGTTGTTCACCAGGATATCCACCGTGCCGAACCGGTCGAGAACGCGCTCGACCAGGCCGGCCACCTCGTCGGCCTGAGTCAGGTCCACCGGCGCCACCAGGCTGCGCTCCCCGGAGCCGTCCAGCTGGCCGGCTCTTTCCCTGGCGCCATCGGCGTCAATATCGGCGAAGACGACTCGGGCTCCCGCCTTGAGAAACCTCTCGGCGATAGCGGCGCCAATGCCGTGAGCGGCGCCGGTGACGATGGCCACCTTGTCAGCCAGAGAATAAAAGTTCGGATCAGTCATATCGGTCCCTCTTGTACGGTACACTCCGTTGAAAAACGAGTGAAGAGTGATTAGTGGATAGCTATTTGATCGATGGGATAAGCATCTTGTCGGCCCCGTCGTAGTCCATAAAACAAGCTCCGCCCCCGCCCCCCCACGACTGGGCGGATCACAAGAGGGTGAAACAACAAATCTTCATGGCCTAATTTTTAAACATGGATGCAACAGGATGCACAGGATAATCAGTATGGAAGGCTGCTGCACGAGGGGCTGACTCCAGCGATGATCGTGTGAGGATTTGCGCAAGTCCAGGACTGCAACGCCGCCGTCTCCAAGAAAAATCCTGTGTATCCTGTTCATCCATGTTAATAAACCCTCTACTCATGCTTGACTATCAAGCAGTATCCAACCACCATCCGCAGGCGTATGTTTCAGGTACGAAAAATCCTGTGCATCCTGTGCATCGATGTGAATCAAATTTCTGCCCATGTTTGACTTTGAACAGGTTTCCAGCCACTAAGCGCCGGCATTTTTTTCTGGCAAGTGACATGTCATCAGTCACTTGAATGTTCCCGAAACTCTTCGCTAACCACACTCCACGCTTCTCACTTCTCACTTCTCACTTCACACTTCCCTAAAACGGCTGTGCCAGGAAGAAGCCGCCGGTATCGTCATTGATGCTGTAGACACGCGACACGGCCAGCAGGGGCACACCATTCAGGGACTCGATTTCCACCGGGCCGAAATTGCTCGGCACCTCGAGGCTCCCCAGAAGATCGTCCAGATGGAAAATCCCGTTGGGGGGCAAGTTTCGGCTCCGGCTCTCGCCAATGATTTGCCCCTGGCGGTTTCGGACACGAACCCGAACACGAGCCTCTCCCCCGTTTCCCGCATTGACGATGGTGATCGTGGATCGGAACTGGTTGACATTGGTGGCCGAGGGTATCAGCAGTTTGGTGGAAGATAGCACGTCCGACCGGGCAAATCCCGGATCGCTGGTCTGGTTGTTGATCTGTGACACGAATCCAGCCACGGGGCGGTCGGCGTCCAACTGGATCCAACCGAGAGTGTCACCCCCCCCGCCTGAACCGGAAAGCCGCCGGTTTACCCGGTTCAACTGGACCAGACCGAACGGCGGCACCTGCTGGCTGGTCATTCCGAGACGGGTCCCCGCGGAATCGAACAGTTGGACCTGCACCCTGGCCGGCTGCCCGGAGAGGTTGGTGATCCCCAGGTTGCTGCGAAACTCCCCGCTCTCCCGGCTGATGGGAATCACCGCATGGCCGGAGGCTGCCTCCAGATCCAGTCCGCGGAAGAAGCCGCTGGTGCCGGAATCGAGCGCATACACCCGTGAGGTGGCAATCAGCGGCACCCCGTTGGTGGACTGGATCTCCAGGGGACCGGAGACCTTGGAGATTCCGAGGTCGGCATGCAGGTCCGGGCTCTGGAACTGGCCGCGTGCGGGGATGGCCACCTGCTGGCGGTGGAGCAGCCTGCCTCCTCCATCCCGCTGGATCAGGGAAACGTCGGCTGTCGTGTCTCCAACATTCAGAACAACCAGGGAGGAACGAAACTGGTTTACCGATGTGGTCGAGAGGATCCCCAGCCGGGTGCCGCCCGACATGGCCCCCAAATCCAGGCTGGGGTCGCTGGACCGGTTGTCGATCTGGGTGACGTAGGGAAACACCATCTGGTCGGAGGAAACCAGCACCGAACCGGAGACATTGGAGAGCTTACTGGACCCGCTGCCCAGCAGGCGGCGAACCAGGTGGTTGAGCTGGATCAGCCCACCTCGGGAAACGCTCTCGGTCCGGGAACCCAGCGGCTGTCCGGTGGGGTCGAACAGCGTCAGCTCGACAGTGGCCCCGGAGAGGATGTCGGCCGTCAGGCCCAGGTTGGTGCGGAATTCTTCGGTGTCGGTGACCAGCGGTAGAAACTGCTCGAAGGCATAGCTGCCGTCCTCGGGATTGAAACGAAAAAACAGACTTCTGCCTTCGGACAGCCGCGGCCGGTTGAAACCGAACTGGATGGCCCGGTCGCGTCGGTCATTCTGAAGGCCGATGGTGGCGCTTTCGCCTTGGGTCAAGGGCCCTTGCAAGCGCCGATAGAGGAAGGCGATGTCGTTGCTCCCCTCATAGAGCACCGCTTGAAAGGTCAACCGGGTCGCGTAGTCCGGTTCAGGGTCGTCCTCATCGTCGTAGGCGCTGAAGTTCTTCCATTCAATGATCAGACGGCGGTCGGGAGCCTCACCCAGCACGCGGGTGTAAACGGCGCTGTCGGTCTCTCCAACCACCAGGTCGTGAAAGAAGGGGGCGATCAGGTTGGCCGGCATCTGGCCGACAGAACGGTCGGGACGAGGCACCTGGTGTCCGGGAATTCGGCCGTTTTCCCATTCGGCCGTCCCCCCAACCGCAGGGGTCAGCGAGACCCAGCCGTTGGTGGAAATGTTGACCGGACTCCCTTCCGGAAACGCCCTGGTGAACAGGACGAACTTGAAGGGCAAGGCGACGCTGGCGAAGGAGTCGTCGGGGGTTCGGTCCTCTTCCTCGTCCAGCCGGAACTCCAACCGGGAGGCTTCCGGGTCCCGGCTCAGATCCAGGTAGGAGAAACTCGGCTGGGGACGGTTCCGGCTGGGCTGCAAGGGCAGCACCGTGAACTCGCTGCTGGTGGCAACCTTGCCGCAGACCTCTACTGTAACCGGACCGCTGGTGGCACCGAAGGGAACCAGCGTGACGATCCGGCTTACCGTTGCCGAGATCACTTCCGCCGGATGGTTGTTGAAGCGAACCCGGTTGTACTCGGCCACCGGATCGAAGTTGCGCCCGGAGATTGTGACCGTCGAGGTCACCTCGGCCGAACCGGGGGTCACGGAATCGATGGTCGGCGCCGGCGATACGGAATCGAATGCCGACTGCAGGCTGTCGCTGCTACCGTCGGGATTGATCACCAGCAGGTTGTAAGAACCGCAGCCGTTGGGCCCGGTAGTCCCCTGAATCATCCCCGAGTTCAGCCATTTCTGGTCGTTCAGAGGAATGCCGTCCAGGCTCACGATGGCGTCGCGATCAAAGTTCGAACCTGTGACGGTTACCGAAGTGCCCCCCGCGCGCGGGCCCGAACGGGGAGTGATTCCGGAAACCTCCGGGCCCGGCTCGGTTACCTCCAGGCCCCCGCTCAAGGCCGCCAGGACATCCCCTTTCTCCACGAACAGACTCCTCGAACCCAAGAGTGCGCTGCCTTCCACGTTCACCTGAATCTCCGCTCCACTGCCACCGATTGACCTGGGCGATTCCAAGACTATTCCCTCGCCCAGCAGGAAGTACCTGCTCCCAAACCCAAGTCCGTCCCCAAAGACTCGAATCGATCGTTTCTCGCCCCTATGGAGGCGAGTACCCAGAAATGGATCGTCGAGATTCAGGTGAGGTAAAGCCGGAGGCGAGACCGGGATATCCTGGCCCGTAAGGGTGGAGCCGGCGCTCACCGCGACCGGGTCCCCGACCTGGCTGTCCGGACCGCTCCCCAGGAAGGTGGTGGCGAATCGGGTGTTGAAGTCCGCAGAACCACGGGGCTTGATAATGTTGCGCTCCATCACCGGCCCATCCAGGGGCTCGGCGTAAACGGTATAGGAACCGGCGGGTAGCCCTGAAATCCGGTAGTTGCCGTCTTCGCCGGAAAGCGCCGAGGTGACCGCCCTCCCCTCCTCGTCCAGGGCCACCACGTGGGCGCCAAAGACCCCTTCGCCGTCGAGCAGAACGCTTCCCTCAATCCCTCCGGTAGAACGACTGAATGCGGGCTCAGGATATAGGACCGAACATCCGATGCGGTCATCCGTCTGCAGTACCCGGAAGAAGGTCACTCCCAGACCGGCCGTTGGATTCATGGTGGCCGACACGATGGCCGTGTGGTCCAACCCCAGGAGGTGTCCAATTTCATGGGTGGCAATCGACTGAAGATCGAAGGTGCCGCGTGCGCCGTCGCTCGAGAAGATCTGGTTGGGATTGAAGAGGATGTCGGCATCCACAATTGGAGGGTCTTCGACATTGCGAAAATAAAAGGTGAGAGTCACCGCAACCACGCCCGAGCTGAAGTCAAAACTGTCGTCCTGGAAGGAGATCACGTTGGTGTAGTCCAGGGCGGCAGCCCGGGTCTCGGTTGTGCCACCGTAAGAGAAGGTAATCGCCGAATCCTCTAAGGTTTCCCAGGCTTCAAAGCCGGCGTGAACAGCCACGAACTCGCTGCGGTTGCCGGTAGCAGGCAGGCCGCCCTGATGGATCTTGTAGACGACCGGAAAGGTTTTCCATTTGGCGCCGCTGAGGAAGGGAACGAAGGCCAGGGCTGGCGAATGGGAATTCCACCAGACAAAAACCGCTGCCAGCAGACAGAGGAGCGGCTGGTAGCGAGCCTTGCCGGGCGGGCAAGCATTCTCAGATGAGGCACAACCGCTCAAAGGGCCTCGGCCGGACTTGTTCCTGCCTGAATTGGATGACACGGAAACGGCTCCTCAAGGATGCATCCCGACAGTCACTTGCCGGAGTCGCCGACGAGTTGCCGGATCCTGCTCAACAGCCGATCCAGCTCGACCCGATTGGGAATCGGTGTTTGTGAGGACGATTCGGGCGAACCGGCGACCAAGCGAAGCCCGGAGGATGCATGATGGGCCGTCCTGACTCCCCGGCGATCGGCAGTGATGCGGAACATGCCCTGGGAGAGTCCCATGAGGATCCAGTTACCGCTCTTGCCGGCTTCCAGGAAAAGCAGCACTTCCTCGTGCACCCTGAAACTGGGCGTTCCCGAAACCAACAGGGTCATACCGTCGATGGTGCCGCCCACCGTCACCACCGTGGCCGTCCCCCGGGATTCTCCCTTCAGGTCCTCCGTCACCGCAAACCGGGTGGCGGTGTAGATCCTCGTTCGGCTCTTGTTCCAGTAGGTGTCCTGAGAAATGCAGCGGCCCAGCATGATGCGATGCGACCCGCGAACCATCTGCTCCAGGCTTAGCCGCTTCACCGTTGTAGCTTCCAACCCGGAAACCAAAACCGGAATACCGACCCCAGCCAGCAACAGGGTTGTCCCCAACCCTCTCCAAGCTCTCATCGCGATTCTCATGCCCGGATGCCTCTGCAGGACAGGAAAACTCCGAGTGTTTCAACACTTTCCGTTCCACCGGAACGGTCGAAACCCGGATTCAAGCCCTAACCAAAATGCTAACCCAAGAATTCCGATTGAAAAAGGCAGAATCGGTTAGCTCTTGGTGGCCCTTCGCCGTCCTTCGTGCAACTTCGTGGATAGCTCTTTTCCTGGCTGTCGACCTGAGGCGCGACGTCGCTACTCTCAGATCCGCTGGATCGCCCGCTCGGTGACACCAGCCTCCGTGATGGAAAAAGCCCTCACGGAAGGGACGCCCGGCGCCAGCAGGGAAAGAATGAAGTAGATGCAGTCGGGATAGAAGGCCTGGGCGATATCGGTCGCCGATGGATAAGCCTCGGAGGAGGGATGGCTATGGTAGATTCCGAGATGGCGCAGACCCGAGCCTCGGAGATCCTTGAAAAACTGAAACAGTTCCCCGGGAACCATCTCGTAGCGGACGGGACTTTGGGCCAGATTCCGCATCCTGCGAAGGTAAGTGATCCGTCCGGCCTGCCCCATCAACAGGCCGCAGCACTCCAGTGGGGCTTCCAATCGGGCATGTTCCACCATCGAGTCGATGATGGCGGCTTCGATCTGGACCCCCATGAGGTCTTTACCTGCGCCGGACCGGGAAATCCCGGTCCGGCGCCGACCGGCTTCTCTAATCGTCGAATTTGCGGCGGAGGTAGGCGGGAACCTCGAGGTCGCGCGGGTCATAGGGACGACCCTGGCCTGGCGGGATCCCGGATTCCGGAACGGTCACCGCCTCGGGCTCCGGGGCGTCGGGGCTTGTAGACTGGCTGGCGGAGTCTTCCAGATCCACGGAATCTCCGACCGGTGGCTGGATCGTCGATTCGGCGCCGTTGTTGTCGAATCCAGTGGCAATAACCGTGATTTTCATATCGTCCGTCATTTTTTCGTCGATCACGGCGCCGAAAATGATATTGGCATCCTCGTCGGCGGCTTCGTGGATTATGGAAGCTGATTCACTGACCTCGTGCAGAAGTAGCTCCTCCGATCCCGTAATGTTTATGAGAATTCCCTTCGCTCCCTGAATGGAGACATCCTCCAGAAGAGGCGAGGCGATCGCTCGTTTGGCGGCTTCCGCGGCACGCTCTTCGCCATTGGCGGTTCCGGTTCCCATCAAGGCTCTGCCCATGCCCTGCATGACCGCCTTCACGTCGGCAAAATCCACGTTGATGATGCCGGGTACCTGAATGATGTCGGAAATCCCCTGAACTCCCTGGCGCAGAATGTCATCGGCTACCTGGAACGCCCGGGAAAAACTGGTGCCTCTTTCCACGGTCTGGAGCAATCGCTCGTTGGAGATGGCAATGACCGTATCCACACAGGCCCTGATGTCCTGCAGCCCGCGTTCGGCCTGAACCCTCCGCTTTTTCCCTTCAAACAGGAATGGCTCGGTCACGATAGCCACCGTCAGCGCACCCAGTTCGGCCGCCAGGTTGGCAATGATGGGTGCCGCGCCCGTACCCGTACCTCCGCCCAGACCTGCCGCAACGAAAATCATGTCGGCCCCTTCCAGAACCTCGATGATCCTGTCCGTATCCTCCAGGGCCGCACTCCGGCCGACGTGGGGATCGGCCCCGGCTCCAAGACCGTTGGTGAGCTTGGCGCCGATCTGCAGCTTGGTCGGTGCCCGAGACACCTGGAGGGCCTGCGTGTCGGTATTGGCCACGATGAATTCGACGGCCTCGACGCCGGCGTCGATCATTCGGTTAACGGCGTTGGTGCCCCCTCCTCCAACGCCGATGACCTTGATGACAGCACCGTTGGAACGGGGCTCGTCCAACAGAAACTTGACGGAACGATCGGGCTTGGTCAATTCCATGGTTCCACTCCTTGGCATGGTAGCGCCCGAGACGTCATCTCTCGGGGCGACTGCGGTGAGTGCCTGACCGGGTCGTTGGTCGCCGGATCGTGACACCGGATCTTCGACTCCGGTTCGGTCCCGCGTGAAGCCGAACCGAAACAGCTTCAAAACATAAGCGCTTGAGTCGAGAAAATCAAGAAAAATACCCTATATTGTGTTGGTTGGTGCTACAAGCATCAAGGTTTGGTAGTCGTCATCCCTCGCTAGTCAGCCAGAAAATTCCGCCGATTCCGGGTCCGGTTCAGGGAGGTACGGGCTACAATTTGCCTCTCTTGCGGGAAAACAACCTCGAGCCCCATCTCTTCAGGAAGTTGTCGCGGTCCGGATGTCCAATCCACCGGTGGGCATGGGCGCGGTAACCGTAGAGGACCAGACCCACGGCGGTTGAATAGGCTGGAGCGATCAGGGCGTCCTCCATTTTTGCCACCCCCCGGGGACTACCCGGTCGAACCGGGAGGTCGAAGGTCTGCTCGGCCAATTCAACCACGCCCTTGAGCAGGGCAGTTCCCCCGGTAATGACCAGTCCCGCTCCCAACAGCCTCTCGAAACCCGCCTGTCTGATGTCCTCTTGAACCAGCGTGAGGATTTCTTCCATCCTCGGCTGGATGATCTCGCAGAGAATCCGTTTGCTGATGGACTTGGTCTGCCGGCCTGCGACGGTCGAAACCTCGAACTCGATATCCTCTTCAACCAGGGTCGACAAGGCGCATCCATGTTCACGCTTGATCTTCTCGGCCTCCAGAATCGAGGTTCTGAGACCGACGGCGATGTCGTTGGTGATCTGGTCCCCGCCCAGGGGTAGAACGGAGCTGTGTCGGATGCCTCCGTAGGTGTAGACGGCAAGATTGGTGGTACCCCCGCCCACGTCGACCAGGCCGACTCCCAGCTCCTTGTCATCATCGCTCAAGGTGCTCTCGGCGGAAGCCAGTTGTTGCAGGATGGTGTCCGCCACGATGAGCCCACTCCGGTTGATCGCCGTGACGATATTCTGCGCCGCTGTAGTCGAGCCGGTGACGATATGGCAATTCACTTCCAGTCGGGTACCCAACAGACCCAGAGGATCGCCGATACCGTCCTGGCCGTCGACCACGAATTCCTGGGGAAGCACGTGGACGATTTCGCGGTCGGAGGGCAGCGACACCGCCTTGGCCGTCTCCAGAACACGCCGAATATCGGCTCGGCCGATCTCCCGGCTCTCAGCCGTGACCGCGACCGCTCCCTGGCTGTTGAAGCTCTGGAT
Organism: Acidobacteriota bacterium; assembly: GCA_028875575.1. Lineage (NCBI taxonomy): Bacteria > Pseudomonadati > Acidobacteriota > Acidobacteriota bacterium. Next base: position 38,256 of record JAPPDF010000042.1, on the reverse strand, counting down.
GTGCCCCCCGGACAATCCCACGAACACCGACTCCACGGAAGTACCCGCGCTGCTCTCCGCCTCCTCCACCGATTTCTTGATGGCGGAGACGGCTCCGTCCAGATTGACGACCACCCCCCTGCGCATGCCCTTGGATTCGGCCGAACCGACCCCGACTACTTCCAGGGCTCCCTCATCGTTGACCTCGCAGATGATGGTGCACGTCTTGGTGGTGCCGACGTCCAAGCCAACCACATATCTGATTTTGCGGGCCAAGCAGACCTCCAGACTTCCGAAATGGGACCGATGGGTGAAATCGTTGCCGCTTAACTCAACTGTCTGAAGAATCTTTCCGGGAGACGCCCCGGGCCAGCTTGGGGTCCAGGGTTCTGATCACCACCTGATCCCGGTAGCGCATGTCCACGGAATCCAGGTTCCGGTACTTTTTCTTGAGTTCCCGGCTCGCCGCCAGATAACGACGAAACTTGGTCTGAAAACCGCCCCTGCCGAGGTAAACCAGAACCGTATCTCCATCGAGAATGACCGAGACGTTACCAGGGTCTTGAAGGTGCACCTCGGACAGATCCCGGCTCAACCCGGCACCGCCACGATTCAGGGCTCCAATCAGCTGCAGATAGAGTTCAATCCGCTCCCGGTTGCGCCGCAAAATTTCCGGGGTGAAACCGGATTCCATTCCCAGAATGACGGGAAAATCGGCCTGCGACAGCTGTTCCGGATTATTTTCCAGCAGCGTGCCCTCCTCATCGATCAGCAGGGTTTCCTGCCCCACACGGGCGAAGGCAACCGGCTGCCGCTCCTCGATGTCGACAATCAGCTTGTCAGGCAGCACCCGGCGCACAACCACCGTTTTCACCCATGGAATCAGTTCCAGGTTTCGTCGCAGCCGGTCCAGATCGAATCTCACCAGGTTACGGTCGGGGTGAGCCAACTCACTGATTTTAAGCAAGACCTGGTTCTGCGAAATCTGTTGCAGTCCGTTGATTTCAGTAATGGCGATATCGAACCTGGGAGAGTGGTAAAGCCTGTCTCGCACCCAGTAGAGGCCGAACGACAGCATGGAAGCCAGCAACAACCCGAAGGAGAGCTTTAGCGACCAGCGCAGAACCTCCCTTACAGTCCTGCCCTTGGTCTTGCCTGCTGCCCTTTGCCCTTCCAGAATGGCGCTTGGCTGTCTTTCCAGATAACCCATCGTCTTTGTCTTGCCCCTCTTCATCCAGGGTTCCTCCCCTCTTTGCGTCCGCGTGCAATATTGGCTATTTGCCGGACGCTCCCTCTGCAAGCTGCTTCAACAACGCATCCGCCAGTCTGGCGATGCTCCCGGCGCCCATGGTAAGCACCAAATCTCCGTCTTCGAGCAGCGGTGCCACCCGCGGCGCCATATCTTCGACAGCACCCAGGTACCGGGCCTCCGGGTGCCCGCGCTGTCGTATCTCCCGAGCCAGCCTGGCCGAAGTCAACCCGTCGATCGGTTCTTCGCCAGCGGCGTAGATGTCCGCCAGAAGAACCAGGTCGGCCTTGTCGAAAGCCCCGGTAAACTCTTTAAAGCAGTACTGAGTCCGGCTGTAGCGGTGCGGCTGAAAGACCACTACCAGGCGATTGGCCCGGAGATGCCCTGCCGCATGCAGGGTTGCCGCGATTTCGGTCGGATGGTGCCCATAGTCATCGATGAGAGTAATCCCCCCGACCTGGCCCTTGAGCTGAAAGCGCCGGTCAGGTCCTTCGAATTCGGCCAAGGCGGAACGCATCACCGACGAATCCAGACCGAGATCCAACCCGACCGCAACGGCTGCCGCCGCATTGAGGGCGTTGTGTCGTCCGGGAAGGTTGAGGCGGAAGGTGCCGAGGCTCCGACCGCGGTATTCGAGCTCGAACCCGGACCCGTATCCGGAGTATTGGGCCGCGGAGACTCTCAGATCGGACTCCCTGCCGAAACCGTAGGTAATGACCCGCCGCTTGATCCGGGGAAGGATCGAGGCGACGGCTGCATCGTCCCGGCAAAGAACCACCGCTCCGTAGAAGGGCACCTTGTTCACAAACTGCACGAAGGTGCTCTTGAGATCGTCCATCCCGGCATAGCTCTCCATGTGGTCCTGGTCGATGTTGGTCACTACCGCCAGCGTCGGAGACAGGAGCAGAAAGGAGCGGTCGCTTTCGTCGGCTTCCACGACCATGAACTCACCCGTGCCCAGCTTGGCGTTGCTTCCCAAGGCATTGAGGCGCCCCCCCAGCACCACAGTGGGGTCGAGGCCTCCATGCCCGGTCAGACCGGCCACCAGGGAGGTGGTTGTGGTCTTTCCATGAGTTCCCGCGACCGCGATGCCATACTTCCCTCTCATCAGTTCGGCCAACATCTCCGCTCTGGGAATGATGGGGATCTGACGGCGCCGGGCCTCCTCGATCTCCGGGTTGTCAGGCTTCACCGCCGAGGACACCACCACCACGTCTGCAGCATCCAGGTGCGCCGGAGCATGGCCTCCATGGATACGGGCGCCCCGTTCAATCAGTCGTTGGGTCACTGACGTCAGCTTGAGGTCCGAGCCGCTGACCCGGTAGCCTCGGTTCAGAAGCACTTCAGCGATCCCGCTCATTCCGGATCCGCCCACCCCAATGAGGTGAATCCGCTGAATCCTCTTGAACATGCACGCCTCTCGCGGGCCCAGCCCGCTTCTCTCACCGGGAAATGCGCCGATCCGGCGGCGGCCTCCGCGCCATCAATCCGAACCCGCCAAATGACCAATCAATTCCACGATTTTTCGGGCTGAATCGGGCCGGGCCAACCGGCCGCTCCGAGCCTCCATCCGCTCCAACTCCTCCGGGTGGCCAAGATAGTGTTCGACCCGTCTGGCCAGGAGCCTGCCACTCAATTCGTCCTGTGGGATGACTTCGGCAGCTCCTGCAGCCGCCAGCGATTCGGCGTTGCGCAGTTGATGGTTGTCGGTGGCGCCTGGAAAAGGAACCAGCAGGGAGGCCTTGCGCGCTGCCGCCAGCTCACCCAGGGTGGCGGCGCCGGCCCGGCATACCACCAGGTGGGCTTTTGGGAACTGGCTCGGCATGTCGGTGAAGAAGGGTCTTACCAGGGCCCTGGCCTCCGCCTCCCGATAGGCCTGCTCCACCCGGACGAAATCATGCTCGCCGGTCTGGTGAATGAAATGCATTTGGCCCAAGTGCGGGCGCAACCCCTCCAATGCATCCACCATGGCGCGGTTGATTGCCCGGGCGCCCTGGCTGCCTCCGAAAATCAACAGAACGAAGGGACGCTCGGGAGGTCTGGTCGGACGGGCCAAAAACTCCGGGCGCACCGGAGTCCCCGTCAGCACGGCTTTCCCGCGGAAAAAGGTCTCGCACTCCGGAAAGGCCACGGTCACCTTGCGGCAGAAAGGCGATAACAAGCGATTGGTGATACCCGGCTGGGCATTGGACTCGTGAAGCAGAGTGGGAACTCCTGCCAGCGAAGCGACCAGCACCGGCGGACCGGAGGAATAGCCCCCGACTCCCAGGACAACGGTCGGGCGGAATCGGCGAACGATTCCCCAGGCAGCCCACAGACTCCGCGGAAGCTTGAGGATGCCCCGGATCAGATCGATCCGCCCGACCCCCTTCAATCCCGATACGGGCAGTCGGTTCAAACGATATCCCGCCTCTTTCAAAATACGTGCCTCCAGTGGACGCCCGCTTCCGACGAATTGAACCTCCGCCTCCGGAAAGCGCCTGGCGAGCGCCCGGGCGACTGCGATTCCCGGGTAAAGGTGCCCTCCCGTGCCGCCACCGGCAATCAGGAGCCTGAGTTCTCCGTCCTCTGCAGGTTGCCGGGTGCGCCATGAAGAAGATTCCGTTTTCGGCATCTTTTTCGCCCAGACCTGATGGCTCCTGCATGGACTTCCGATTAGACCTGTCCGGTCCTGCCGCCGCCTGAGGCTGCCCCCTCAATCGGAGTGCTGGGAGATATTGAGCAGAACGCCGACACTTACCAGGCTGACCAGCAACGAGGAGCCGCCCGAGCTGACAAAGGGAAGCGGAATCCCCTTGGTGGGCAGCAAACTCAATACAACGCTGATGTTGACGAACGCCTGGCACATGACCATGGCGGTGAGGCCGAGCCCCAGATAACGTCCAAAGCCGTCCCCGGCCCGCAAGGACAGGCGGACGCCCCGCCACAGAAACACCCCGAACAGTCCCAGCACCGCCAGGGAGCCGACCAGGCCCCACTCTTCCCCGATGACGGCATAAATGAAGTCGGTATGGGGTTCCGGCAGGTAGAAGAGCTTCTGCTTGCCCGCCATCAGGCCCAGACCCGTCAACCCCCCACTCCCCACGGCGGTCCAGGATTGCAGGATCTGAAAGCCCGATCCCAGGGGATCGCTCAAGGGATCAAGGAAGGCCAGCACACGTTGCATTCGGTACTCATAGAAATAGATCAGGCAAAACAGGGGCGGTATGGCTAGAAGGGCGGCGCCCAGCACATAGGTGAGTCGCAGGCCGGCGCAAAACAGCAGCACAAATGCCACCGCCCCGATGGTGATGGAGGTGCCCAGGTCCGGTTCCGCGACGATCAATCCCAGCACCACAAACAGCACCGCCAGACAGGGCAGGAGCGTATGACGCCAGTCGTTCACCCGCTTGGCCTCCTTCTCCAGCAGGGAGGCCATGAAGATCACCAGGGCCGGTTTGCTGAGCTCGGATGGCTGAAATGACAGGGATCCCAACCGAATCCAGCGGTGGGTGTTGTGGTTGGGGTCCATGAAGAATACGCCAACCAGCAGCAGAATACAGATGAACAGTCCGCCATAGACACAGAGCGGGTGACGATAGGAGCGATAGTCGACGTGCATGGCCCACCACATGCCGATCAATCCCAAGAGCGCCCACACGCCCTGACGAATCAGAAAGTAGTAGGGGCTGCCGAACTTCTCCTCCGCCATCACGGCAGAGGCGCTGAAGACCATGACCACTCCCACGAGCACCAAGGCCAGGGTGGTGGTGAACAGCAGCTTGTCCGGTGACAGCTTTCGCGCCATTTGGAACGATCCAGGGATGCGACTTGCGGCCGGGGAGGAGGTTTCTCGAACTCCCGGCGGTCACTGAAATCTACTGGAGGCGATTTACCGCCTCCTTGAAAACGTCTCCCCTATCCTCGTAATCCCGAAACATGTCGAAGCTGGAGCAGGCAGGGGCCAGAAGCACTACCTCTCCCCGATCCGCTTGACCAAAGGCCAGGCGAACCGCCTCCTCCATGCTGGCGGCACGAGTCACGGGAGCCGTCCCGGCCAGTTGGGATTCGATCTTGCGGCTGGCTTCACCCAAGAGGACCAGGCCCTTCACCCGGCGGCTTACCTGAGGACTCAGCACGGTAAAGTCGCTGGCCTTGTCGCGCCCACCCAGGATTAAGACCAGCCGTTGCTCGAAGGCTTCCAGGGCTCTCTGTGCCGAGGTCGGATTGGTTGCCTTGGAGTCGTTGTAGAAATCGACGCCTCGAATCTCGCGTACCCACTCCAGCCGGTGAGAAACGCCGCGGAAACGCGCCACGGTTTCCCGGATGGACTCGACCGACGCACCCAGCAGGCGGGCCACGGTGACCGCGGCGGCCACATTTTCCAGGTTGTGCCGCCCCTTGATCCGGACGTCCTCCACCCGGACCACCTGCTCCCGTCTGCCCGGATTACTGAAGACCAGTGCGCCGTCTTGCAGGCAGGTCCCCTGCTCCACGGGGATCCTGGTGCTGAACCAGAACCTCTCGGCAGCGGTAGGTCCGGCCAGATCACGCAGCAGCCGATCGTCGCGATTCAGCACCGCCACGTCCGAGGCTTCCTGATTGTTCAACAGGTTCAGCTTCGCGCTCGCGTAGGCCGCCAGGTTGGGGTATCGATCCATGTGGTCGGGGGTGATATTAAGAATCACGCCCATGTGAGCCCGAAAGGAAGTGATCGCCTCCAACTGAAAGCTGCTCAACTCCACCACGTTGATCGAGTCGGAAGCGGAGCTTTCAACCAGGGAGGTCAGGGCTACTCCGATATTGCCTCCTACCTGAACCCGAAAGCCGGCAGCTTCAAGGATTTCGCCGACCAACGTGGTCGTGGTGGTCTTGCCGTTGGAGCCGGTGATTCCGACGATTCTCCCTCCAAGAAAGCGGGAGGCCAGTTCGATCTCGCTCAAGATCTCCGTTCCCCGACCCGCTGCCTCTCTCAGAACCGGCTGCTCCAGGGGAACGCCGGGGCTCACCACAATGCACTCCGCCTTCAGGAACGTTTCCGGCCGATGCCCGCCGACCTCCCAACCGATCCCAAGCGCCTGCAGCGTTCGGATTTCGGGCTCCAACTGGCTTTGACCCCGGGCGTCCGAGACCGTCACCCATGCTCCCCTGGTCCGCAGGAACCTTGCGGCGGCCATTCCACTGCGGGCCATCCCCACCACCAGGACCCTTTTCCCTGCAAACGACTCTGCTTCCAATGTCATTCCGTGTGGATCATGTCGTGTGGCAAGCCACGCAGACCGTGCCACGGAACCGCCATTTCAGAAGATCAGCGCAGCTTGAGCGTGGTCAGGCTGAACAACGCAAAGATCAGAGCGGCGATCCAAAAGCGCACCACCACCTTCGATTCGCTCCACCCGAGAAGCTCGAAGTGGTGGTGAAGCGGCGCCATGCGAAAGACCCGTTTCTTCCGCATCTTGAAGAAAGAGACTTGAATCATCACCGACAGACACTCCAGGACGAAAATGCCGCCAATGGCCACCAACAGAATTTCGTGCTTGATGATCACGGCCACGGTCCCGATGGCCCCGCCGAGGGACAGCGAGCCCACGTCGCCCATAAAGAGCTCGGCCGGATGGCAGTTGTACCAGAGAAAACCCAGCGAAGCGCCCACCATGGCCCCGCAAAAAATGGTCAACTCCCCGACACCGGCCTGATGGGGAATATCCAGGTATCCGGCAAAGGAGGCGTGGCTGGTGACATAGGTCAGCACGGTCAGCGCCCCGCCGGCGACGACCACGCAGCCAATGGCGAGGCCGTCCAACCCGTCGGTGAGGTTGACGGCGTTGGAAGATCCAACCAGAACCACCCACACGAAAAGCAGGAATGGAAGGAAATCCAGGAAATGAAGTGCGGAGCCGGCAAAGGTATCCAACACCAGATTGGGCTGCAGATCCTTGAAGAAGGGGACGGCCAGATCGGTCTGATAGGCTCCCCGAGACTTGAGAAGCAGCAGGCCGGCTGCAATGGCGCCGCTCAGGGCAAGTTGCAGTCCCAGCTTGATCCGAGCCGTCAACCCCAGGTTTCTCCGCCGCTTGATCTTGATGATGTCGTCGGCAAAACCGATGGCGCCGAACCCGATCATCGAACCCAGGCCGACCCACACCAGCGGATTGCCCAGATCCGTCCACAGGAAGGTGGGCAGCACCGTGCTGGCCACGATCAGAACACCGCCCATGGTGGGCGTGCCGGCCTTGACCTGATGGTGACTCGGACCCTCCTCCCGGATGTGTTGCTCCACCTGGAACTGGCGTAGGCGGCGAATGAGCCAGGGACCCAGGATCAGAGCCAGCACCAGGGCCGTGATGCTGGCAGAAGCCGTCCTGAAGGTGATATAGCGAAAGACGTTCAGTACCGATGCGTCGGGGAAAACGTCAAACAGCCACTCATAGAGAAGGTGGTAGAGCATTGGATTTGAGCCGACCTCCGCACCGGAAAGCCCGATGTTCTCGCCAGCCCGCGCCGGATCAGCCGTCGGGTCCGCGGCCGAGACCCGACGGGTAGTTCCCGACCTCAGGCGGAAAGAGCGAAGTCCTCCTTCAACCTCTGTATGACTCCCTCGGTTCTCACTCCGCGTGAGCCCTTCACCAGTATCAGGTCGCCGGGCAGGATGCGAGGGGCCAGCCATTCGCCGGCTTCGGCTGCGTCTTCGAAAAAGACCGATCGGCTGGGGTCGTACCCCAGGGCTCGAGCCGAGGCCACCACTCGATCGGCAAGTCCCCGCACTCCAAGAATCAGATCGAAATCCCAGCCGGCTGCCGCCTTGCCGCACACCTGGTGGAACCGGGGAGCGTCGGCTCCCAGCTCCATCATTTCTCCTGCGACCAGGATTTTCCTTCCATAGCCGGGGATCCCCTTGAGGAGTCGCATCATGGTCATGAGGGCGGCGGGATTGGAGTTGTAGCTGTCATCCACCACGCAGATCCCCTGTTCGAAAAACAGGGGTTGGCCCCTGCCCTGCCCCGGCTTCAGGCTGAGCAGTCGTGCGGCGATGTCCGGGAAGCTCATCTCCATGCGGTGGGCCAGAGCGATTCCGGGCAAGCAGTTCGAGACATTGTGGGCACCCAGCAAGGGTGAGGTCAACCGGTGGCTTCGACCGCGATGCCGCACCGTGAACTCACATCCACCCAGCCCCCTGTCCCAAATGCGGTCGACGTGGAAGGCAGCCGGCCTTTCAATGCCGAAGGTGACGACCTCGCCCGAAAAACTCCGGCTGAACTTCCGCACGCGGGCATCGTCATTGTTCAGGAGGGCAACTCCGCTGGGGGGCAGGTTCTCGATGAGTTCCCGTTTTGCCTTGGCAATGCCGCCGACCGAGGGGAAAAACTCCAGGTGAACCGGTTTGACGTTGGTCACCACGCCCAGATCGGGCCGGGCGATACGACTCAACCTGGCGATTTCTCCGGGGGCCGACATCCCGAGCTCCATTACGGCGATCTGGTGATCCGACTCCAACTGAAGCAGGGAGAGAGGCAGCCCGTAGTCGTTGTTGAAGTTTCGATGGTTCCTGAAAACCTTGAAGGGGCCGGCCAGCAGGTGGGCGGCAATCTCCTTGGCGGTCGTCTTGCCGACGCTTCCGGTAATTCCCACCAGGGGCTTCCCCCAACGGCGGCGCACCCAGCCGGCCAGTTGCTGAAGCGCCGTCAATGTGTCTTCCACCCGAATCCAGGGTGTTCCCGGCACCGACCTGCAGGCCTCCTCCCGGCTGACAATCAAGAGGGAGGCCCCTTTGCGCACCGCCTCGGAAATAAATTGGTGACCATCGAATCGAGGCCCTTGAATAGCGACAAAGCAGTCCCCGACCTGCAGGGTCCGAGAATCGATGGAATAGCCCGAAGGGACCGTCTGCCGGTAGGCCGAATCGATTGAGGATCCCACCGCTCGAGCGATTTCACCGGCAGGAAGCTGATTCACCATAGCCCATCTCCCGAAGGACAGCCCTGGCCACCTGGCGATCGTCAAAGGGGCGGACCCGGCCGGCTTCCTGCTGGCCAACCTCGTGACCCTTGCCTGCCAGAATGACCAGATCTCCCGATTCGGCCCGCGAAAAGAGCCGCCGAATCGCCTCCCGCCGATCCGGCTCGGCCTCATTCCGATCGGACCGAAAACCTGCCTGGATTTCTCCGAGAATCGCCAGCGGGTCCTCGCCGCGGGCATTGTCGGAGGTAAGCATGACCCAGTCGCTGTGCTGTTCGGCGATCGAACCCATTACCGGGCGTTTTGACCGGTCCCGCTCGCCGCCGCAGCCGAACAGCACCAAGACCCTCTTGGGTCCCAGTTGCCTGGCCGTGGCCAGGACGTTCCGCAAGGCGTCAGGGGTATGGGCGTAATCCACGATCACATGAAAGGACTGCCCGCAATCGATTTGTTCGAACCGGCCCGGAACGGGCGGACAGGCCTCGATTCCATGTCTCAGGGCATCCCGGTCGACGCCCAAACTGCAGGCGGTTGCTGCCGCGGCCAGAAGATTGGAGAGATTGAAGCTCCCCAGCAGTGGGCTGCGAACCTCCAGCTCATCCTCCTGAAACCGCAAGCGGACTCGCATGCCCCTCCACCCCGACCGACACTCCATAACTCCAATATCTGCCGGACGGCGCACGGAAAAAGTGAGACATCGGCCCGGAGTGCTCCGAGCCAGCTTTTGTCCCCAAGCGTCATCCACGTTCACAACGGATACCCCGGGCGGCCCATGGCCCATGGCCATAAACAACCGTTTCTTGGCCTGGTAATAGCAGTCCATGGACTGATGATAGTCCAGGTGTTCCGGCGACAGATTGGTGAAGACGGCCACGCGGAATTGGCTGGCGTAGACACGGTCCAGGTCCAACGCGTGAGAGGAGACCTCCATCACAACGTGTTGGCAGCCGTTCTGCCGAAAGCGATGGAACAACTCCTGCAGATCGAGGCTTTCGGGGGTGGTGAGCCCCGCAGAGGCTGACCATTCGGGGGTTCGATAGGCGATGGTGCTGATCAACCCCACCCGTGAGCCGCCGGTATGCAGGATGGACTCGAGAAGATAGGCGGTAGAAGTCTTGCCATTGGTCCCGGTGATTCCGATCAGGTGCAGCTTTCGACTGGGATGATGGTAAAAGTTCGCGGCGGTTTGGGCCAAGGCCCGGCGGCCATGCTCGACGCGAATCCAAGGCAGCGGAAAGGCCCTCGGTTTGGAATTTTCCGACAGGATTGCGCCGGCCCCACGCTGGACCGCCTGATCGACAAAACGATTGCCGTCGGTTCTGGTCCCACGGATGGCTGTGAATAGGTACCCCTTCTCGACCTGTCGAGAATCGTAGGCGATTCCTGAAATATTCGTCTCGGGGGACTCGGCCGCGGCAATAACGTCGACATTCCTGATCAAGTCCAGGAGCTGCATGGTTCCACCGGCTGAAATACCCCCGCTCCTCTCGCCGGGGAAGGTGGCGAGTCATGCGGGTCATAGTTGTCGATTGAGTTGGACCCTCACCGTCGAGCCCGGCGCCACCTTGGAATCGGGCGCTGGCGACTGTCGGACCACCAACCCGGCCCCCTCCGCCTCCACCTGCAATCGGGCTCGGGTCCCCTCCGCCATCACCGTGCGAAGGGACTTCCCCTTAAAGTCAGGTACGGCCACAACGGCCAAACCATCGATATCCGCATCCTCGTAGCTGGCCAGATCCTGCTCCTGTCGCCCACCCACCGTTGCCGCGCTAAGCCCCAATGCCTGCTGGCCGTTCAGGGAGGCCGGAGTCCACGAAACCGCATCCATTGCAGGTTCGTCCAATGGATCCTCCCCGGAACGCTCCGCAACCCGGGAGTCGTCCCTCCAATCCTGTTGGGGCTGATCGGGAGGCACGGAAAGATAATTCAGTGTCTTCTCCGCGATTTTCTTGAAAACCGGTGCGGCAACCTGACCGCCGTAATAGAGACCGCGAGGCTCGTCGATCAACACCACCACCGAGACAGCCGGGTTGTCGACGGGAGCGAAGCCGACGAATGACGCCACAAAACGGGTGTGGGAGTAGCCGCCGCGCTCATCCACTTTCTGGGCCGTACCGGTCTTGCCCGCCGCCGAAAAGCCTCTGAGCCGCGCCGCCCTGCCCGTCCCGGCGGAGACCACCACGCCCATCATCTCCTTGATGGTTTCGGCCGTCTCTTTCCGCAGGACCCTCCTGGGGCCGCCTCGGGAATCGGAAGGACTCCAGGAATCCCCACCCGAGCGAACTCGCTCAACCACTCGAGGGGGAACCCAAAAGCCCCCGCTGGCAATGACCCCCGCGCCAGCGATCATCTGCAGGGGCGTCACTCCAATCCCTTGTCCCATGGAAATGGTCCCCAGGTCGACCGTGTGCCAGTCCGAGGCCGGACGCAGCAACCCCCTGGCTTCTCCCGGCAGATCCACCTGGGTGGGCCGGCCAAATCCATAGTGCCGGAGATAGCGCTCCAGCCGCTGCTTGCCGATCCGAAAGCCCAGTTGGATGACGCCTACATTGCTGGAACGGGCGATCACATCCCGGACCGACAACCAACCAAAGGGCTTGTGATCCCGGATCCGGTGTTTCCCAATCACGATGCCGCCATTCATGCAGTGAATCTGCTCTTCGGGGGTGGTTAACCCTTCCTCCAAAGCCGCGGCGGCCGTAAAGATCTTGAAGGTGGATCCGGGCTCGTAGATGTTCAGGACAGCCTGATTCCTCCAGGAGGATTCGGAATAGCGGCCATAGTGATTTGGATTGAAAGTGGGGAGGTTGGCCATCGCCAGGATGGCGCCGGTGGCCGGGTTCATCACGATGGCGGTGCCACCTAAAGCCCTGCTTTTCTCGACCTGGGCCCGCAGTTCCTGCTCCACCAGGTACTGGATCGACTCATCCATTGTCAGCACCAGGTCTGAGCCTGCCGTCGGAGGTCTCTCCACACTGCTGTAGTAACGTTTTCTGGCATCGGTATGCAGAAGGATCCGGCCGGCCGTACCACGTACGTCCCGCTCGTACAGGTGCTCCAATCCGGCCAGCCCGTCGTTGTCCATGCCCACATAGCCGAGGACATGAGCAGCCAGCTCCCGCTTGGGATAGAAGCGCTTGCTTTCCGTCTCGAAGTAGATGCCGGGCAAGTCCAGCTCCCGGACTTTCTGGACTTGAGGAAAGTCCACTTTCCGCTTGATCCAGCAGAAGGACCGGGCCCCCTCCAATCTTCGCCGTACCCTGTCCGGGTCGAGATCCAGGGCATGGGCCAGCAGGGTAGCCGTTCGGGACTTGTCGGCTATCTTGTGGGCAACTGCAAATACCGACTCCACCTTGATACTGACTGCCAGCTCCCTGTTTCGGCGGTCGTAGATCGTCCCGCGCTTGGGACTGATCTCGAACACGCGGGTCTGCTGGCGCCGCGCACGTTCCCGCATTTCCGGGTAGCGGACGATCTGCAGGTCGACAAGGCGGAAGACGATCAGGCAGGACCAGGCAACGAAGAAGAGCACCAGAAGGCTGAGGCGGGTCCGGAATGGCTTTGGACGTTTGGCCGACATGGAAAGTCCCACTGATGAATCAAAAGGCTATCGCCGTGAGAAGGGCTTGCCGCCCTGGAATCCTGTCCGCCACCCTCGTCCACCGTTGTGAATCAGGAGCCCGCAATTCGGCTCAGGGAAGCGCTCCGAATCGAGCCGGGAGAGTCGCTATTCCGCGACCTTCCCGGGCTGCAACCAGAATTTCGGTCGGTTGCGGCGCCTCAGGGGCGGGCTGTATCACAATCTGGTCGAAGGAGGGACTGGTGAGTCCAAGCTGTTTCCTGGCGATCAGATCGATGCGCTGAGGACTGCGCAAGGTGGCCCTCTCCAGCTTGAGCTGGCGGTTGATTTCAGTCAGATGCTTGATGTCCTTCCGCAGTTCTTCACGCTCATAGCCCCGGCGAATGACCTCGAACTGCTGCCAGGCCAGACAGAGGAGCACCAGCAGACACAACATGGCCAGGACCATGAGCACCAGGCATTCCTTGGTCTTTTGAGAATCCAACTCCTTGACCAGCCTGGAGTTGTCAATCTGTTTCACCATGTGAATCTCAGTCATCGGACCTCCTCACCTCAACCGATACTTCGAAGCTCGACGGCATCGGAACTGCTGCGGCTTCACAACCGTTCGGCCACCCTCAGCTTGGCGCTTCGTGACCGGGGATTTCTGATTTTTTCCCCCTCGGTTGGAGAAACGGGCTTGCGGCAAACCAGCTTCAGCAACTTTTTCCGACTACAGACACAAACCGGCACCTCGGGAGGACAGATACACCCCCGAGCCATGGAGCCCAGGGAGCCTTTCACGATCCGGTCCTCCAGAGAATGGAAGCTGATGATTGCCAGCCGCCCCCCTTCCTTCAGCAACCCGATCGCACTGGCGACGAATTGCCGTAGCGCCTCCAATTCGTCATTGACAAAAATTCTGAGTGCCTGGAAGGTTCGCGTGGCCGGATGAATTTTCGCCCGGCGTCTGGATCGCACCGCCCGCGAAACCACCTCCGCCAGACTCTGGGTGTCGTGCAGGGGTCTGGCTCGCACGATAGCCCGGGCGATTCGGCGAGAACCCGGCTCCTCCCCGTAGCTGTAAATCAGCCCTGCCAGCTTGGGTTCCGGAAAGCGGTTGACCACCTCGGCAGCCGTCAGTGAGGAGGTGGTGTCCATTCTCATGTCCAGTGGTCCGGATCTTTGAAAGCTGAAGCCACGTTCCGCCGTTTCCAATTGGAAGGACGAAAGGCCCAGGTCGGCCAGGATTCCGTCACAGGTTCCGAATCGCCTGTGGCGGGCGATGTCCTCCACCTCGGCAAAATTCCCGTGGTGGAACTCAACACGTCCCGCGTATCCAGTCAGCCTCCGGGCAGCCTTGTCCAGGCTCTGCCGGTCGCGATCGATCCCAAGGAGTTTCCCTTCGGGCGAGGACTCCTCCAGAATGGCCCGGGCATGTCCCCCCAGCCCAAGAGTGGCGTCGATATAGACGCCTCTCGATTGAGGCCGCAGATGCTCGATGACTTGGGAGAGCATTACCGGCTTGTGAGTGTCACCCACCTCTCCGGCGCCAGTCTTGACTCGTGACGTCGAAACCATTGGAGCGCCTGTGGCCGCGAGACCGGTCAAGCTCATCCCGCGATCCCCAATTCAGAGAGTTCCTCGTCGTCGCTGTCGTTCCACGGATTGCTCTCGACAGCACTCTTCAGGGTGTCGTCTCGCCAGATTTCCAGATAATCCATGGAGCCCACGACCCTGACTTCATTTTCCAACCGGGCCGACTCCCGCAGTCCCAGAGGAAGCAGCAATCGACCCTGGCTGTCCATCACGGCCTTTTGGCCGTAGTAGCTGGTCGCGCGCAAGAATTTCTTGACAACCGGCTTCTTCGCGCCGAGATTTGCAATGTGCTTTTCCAGTTCGTCCCATACGTCAAAGGGATAGAGCCGGATGCAGTCTCCCTTGAGGCTGGTGACATAGAACTCGTTTCCATGTTCCCGCTCGATCTCGGAGCGAAAACCCATGGGTAGCTTGATGCGGCCCTTCCCATCCAGCTTGGTGGTTTGGCTTCCCCTGAGTTGCAACATGAGACATAACTCCGAAACGGCCCATAATCGGGAAACGAGAAAGTCACTCCATGCGGACCTGAGATCCACATAAGACCACAAAAGTCTTTTCTAGTCCACTTTACTCCACACAAGTCTACGGGTTCCGACGGCGGAGTCAAGCAGTTTATTTGTTGGGGTTGAACTTTTTTCTGCTAGTCTGATGGCAGGCTTGGGCGTGACTGTTCCGTGGAGGAAACCGCCTGCCTGCAATCCCGGTTTTGCCTCGGAGGAGTGATCGGGGCAAGGCAGATTCCGACATGATTTCCCGTTTGATTACCAACTGGGCCGGTTCCTGGTGGATTGCCGGGGCATGCCTGGTTCTGCTCTGCGCGGCAACCATGATCTCCTCGGGCCATCCCTTGACCCGGTCAAACCAGGCGGGCAAATTCCCGGTGGGCTTCTTGACTTCCAAGGGCACTCTGCAACTGACCGGCCGGGTCGACTGGGGGCGGGGTGGACGGTCCCCTTTCCCCATGATTTACGACGGAACCAGGATCCGTAGCAAGAGCGGCAAAGCCAATCTGGAACTTCTGGCGGGAGGGCGAATCGATCTCTGTCGGGACACGGACTTGACGATTCAGCAGCCGCGGTCTCCCTTCCTCCTCACCCTGCACGGCGGGAGCGTGGCCTATGATTTTCCGGATTCCCAGGGTGACCTGTTCCTGACACCCGACTTCCTGATCAGAGTGGGTCCGGACCCACAACTTGAGTCGGACACCTGCCGGGGCGAGATCACGCTGGAGCCCGATGGGACCATCTGTGTGCAGTCCGACCGGGGCCTTTTGGAAATCACCGGCCAGGACAGCTCCCAGGCTCTCACCGTGCCCCCGGGGCCAGGGATGAGAGTGACGCCCGGCCGAATCCTGTCCCCGGAATATTTCCGGGATTGCCAGTGTGTCGGTTCGCTGCCTTTCCGAGAGCGGAATGGTCCGGGAGCATCAGCTTACGGCTCCTCCCGTCCCGCCGGAAGGTCGCCTTGGAAGTCCTTCCTGAGAGTTTTGGTCAAGGTATTGACCCTGGGCCTGGTGTGAGCGGGCAAGCCCGCATTTCTCACCAGGGGGCGTGATCATGGCGCAGGCATTTTTCCCTCAGCGCGTGCTCGGGAGCGAAGAGCGTAGCGGTCACTACGGTCGAGCGAGCATGGATGCGCTGAGGGGAAAAGGACAAGCCAGGGCACGCCCAGCACAGTGAGTACACTGAAGACTCCAAAAGAAGCGCTGCAAGACGTTAAAGACGAACACTTTTCTACCGCATGCTCAGCGGCCTGGTGAGAAATGCGGGCTGTCGGTCGAATCAGTGCGCCCCCGCCACAGCACGGCGGGCCAGGGAGTCTCTTGGTGAAAGCCGGAATTATCGGGTTCCCTTCGGCGGGCAAGTCCACCCTCTTCAAGATCCTGACCAAGGCAGACATCGGTCCCGCGGCTCAATCCCGCAAGCGCGGAGGCTCGGCGGTTGGCGTGGCTACCGTCCCCGATTCACGCCTCGACCGGCTGTCGGCTCTTTTCCGGCCAAGAAAAACCACCCCGGCGGTGATTGAATTCCTGGACGTCCCTTCCTTTAACAGAGGCGCTGCCGCTCCGGAGATCCGGTTGGGAGACTTCCGCAACCTGGATGTACTGGTGCACGTGGTTCGAGCCTTCGACCAGGACCCGTTGCCTCAGGGCGAGGTCCCTGGTCTTCCGGAAGGGAACATCACCGAACTGGATCTGGAACTCATCCTGGGCGACCTGACCGTGATTGAAAGGCGGCTGGAACGCCTGCAAAAGGATCTCAAGAAAATGAAGAATCCGGATTTGATCGGGGAAGATGCGCTGCTTCGAAAATGCCGGCAGTGGCTGGAACAGGAAAAGCCCCTTCGGTCTCTCAGGCTGAGTGGGGAGGAGAAAAAGCGCCTTCGGGGGTTCTCCTTCCTGTCGGAGAAACCGGTGCTTCACGTTCTCAACCTCCCGGACAGTGCCGCCGCCCAAATCCCGCACCTGGCCGAGTTCTACCGGCTCAAGACCCTGGCGGGCCAGGCGAATGTCGACATGACAGCCGTCTGCGGCAAACTGGAGGCGGAGTTGGCGGAGTTGGCCGACGAGGAGGTGGAGGTCTTTCTGGCCGACTACGGGCTCGCCGAGCCGGGTCTGGTACGGTTGATTCGGACCACCTATCGACTGCTTGGACTGATTTCCTTTTTCACCGTGTCGGAGGAGGAATGCCGTGCCTGGACTATCCCCGGGGGAACACCGGCTCTCAAGGCGGCCGGCGCTGTCCACTCCGACATGGAAAGGTGCTTTATCCGGGCTGAAGTGATTCCCTGGGATGTGCTGCTGGAGGTCGAATCCCTTTCCGCCGCCCGACAACGAGGACTACTCCGACTGGAGGGCAAGGAGTATCCGGTTCAGGACGGCGAGACGATTTATTTTCGGCACAGCGCTTGACCGGGGGGCGAAAGCAGTCGATGCACCCCTTGACTGAAACAAACGCCGGCGCCTGGTGGCTGGAAACCGGTTCACAGTCGAGGATGGGCAGATAATTGATTCACATCGATGCACAGGATGCACAAGATTTTTTTCTGGAGACGGCCGGCTTGCCGCCCTGGACATCCGCTAATCCGCACGCGACCATTGCCGGAGTCGGCTTCCCGTGCAGAAGCGTCCCTGCTGTTCCACCCCAGTACTTGTCCCGATACACGCCCAACACCCTCTCCACCGTCGCCAAAGGAACCCGCTTCGGCGAGGGCCGCTTCCTGTACCTTCATTGCCAGCTCTACCGCGCGGCTCGGATATAGCGCCACCCTCCCCCCGTTCTGGTTGGGCAAAACGCCTATCCTGTGCCGCTTCTCCCAAAGTGGACACTTCACCTGCTATCGACACCGGTCACTTCGCATGCTACCGACAGGTGTAAAGTTGAACAGTTGACATGCAAGCACGCACTTGCATACCATAGGCCCCTGACATGCAAGCGAACCATTGCCTTGGACTGGTCTCGTGGACGTGTATCGCGCCATCGCTGACTCAACCCGGCGAGCCATCCTGGATGAACTCGTCGATCGATCAGGTCAGTCGCTCTTCGAACTCTGCGCACGCCTGACCATGAAGCACGGCATCAACTCCTCGCGGCAGGCGATCACGCAACACCTGGACGTCTTGGAGGCCGCCGGGCTGATTCGCACGAGGCGGGAGGGGAGGTCAAAGCTCCATTGGTTCGAGGGCGGCCCGCTGAAGGCCATCGCGCAGCGTTGGCCGATCTCGATGGATGAAAGGACATTTGAGAGATGAGAATTCACCTGGCCAGCGTGCTGGTAGACGACCAACAGAAGGCACTTCGCTTCTACACGGAAACACTTGGCTTCCAGCTGAAGCACAACATCCCCCTGGGAGAGCATGCCTGGATCACGGTGGTATCCGAGGAAGCTCCAGAGGGGACGCAGTTGGTGCTCGAGCCCGATGTCCATCCCGCGGTGCGTCCGTTCAAGAGAGCGCTCGTGGAGGACGGTATCCCCTGGACCTCCTTCGCGGTCGACGACGTCGAAGCCGAACACGAGCGTCTCCTGGGAAGAGGGGTTCGATTCGTACAGCCGCCAACGGACCTCGGGACTGTCATTGCCGCGGTATTCGACGATTCGTGCGGCAACTTGATCCAGATCGTAGAGGAGAAGCCTCAACCGTGACGATCGTGAGCAGATCAGCCTTGAATGCCTGCCCTCTCAGAGGGCTGAGTGTTCGCCGTTGTGGTTCAGGCGCTGCCTGAAAACCCCAATGGGACAGGGGGTTTCCGGCGTCCTCACGACCTGAAACGGCGGCGTGATGTCCCACGCACCTCCTCCTCTCGTTCGGCACGATCTCGGAATGACAATTGCACACCGAATTCCGCCCTTTTCGTCCCTGATTCAGATTCGCTGCCTCCACAGCGACCCCAGCGGGATGGCCATCGAGCCTGCCAGGAGGCCGGCGCTGGAAACGGCGGGCCGCAGGTGACCGGCTGGCCACGACCAGCACGCCTCGGCGGTGCACATAACCCGAGAGTTCCGCTTCGCCGTATGCGCAGCTTGCCACTTCACTTGACGGCCTCGGACTCAGGGTCGATACTTGGCTAACGGTCCGCCAACGTCCCGGAACGTACAGCCGGTTCCTTTTCGAAAAGAGGGATTCAATGAAGGAAATTCAACGGGATGATCCGCAGTAAGTACATTGTAATTAGTGGTTTATATTTGAGAGACTGCGGCCCATGCGCAGCGTCCCGTTCTGACTATCCTGTCGATCCTGCGTATCCATGTTCAATCAATAGATATGGAAAACCGGATCAAGGGGACAGGGTCCTTGTTGCGGACTTGCCATGAATGTTCGATGTTTCACTCTCGTATGATCCGCCCACCAGGGCGGGGGCAACAATAACCGGAGAACCTGTCATGCCTGATGAAGTTCTGGTACTGGTGGACGATCTTTTCTTTTCGAGCAAAATCGCCTCCACGGCCCGGATGTGCTCCGTCCCCGCCCGGCTCCTGAAGACCCCCCGGGAACTTCTCCGGAACGCCGACCCGGAGAATGTCAAGCTCATCATCATCGACCTCAATGGTCGGACGACCGAGCCGGTTCGCGCCATTCAGGAACTCAGGGGCTCGCCCGGACCGGACGCTATTCCCATTCTGGCTTACTTTTCCCACGTTCAGACCGAGCTTGCCGAGGAAGCCCGCAAGGCCGGAGCCAGCTGGGTCCTGCCCCGTTCCGCATTCTCCGCCCGTCTGCCCGGGATTTTGACGGACCTGCAATGATGGGTCAGCGTTCCCGGATATACTTGATCTGGTGCTTGTAGATGAACATGTTGGCTTCGCGATTGCGGGTCACCCGGATAAAGCGCTTGTCGTAGTACTCAATCCACCCCTCAATTTCTTCGTTATTGAGCAGCTTCACCACGACACGCCTCTTGTCGCGAACCAGATTGTTCAGGTAGAGGGTTTCGGCGTGGGTCTGGTCTTCCACCTGGTGGGATCGAAGAATCGCCTCCGAGATCCCGTCTCGGGACCTACCGGGGGCATTCTTGCGACGGCTCTTCTTGTTCAAGTTCAAGGCATGCTCCCTGGCACCGAGCCCCAATCCGGACTCGGACCAGCTTGAATGATGATAGTATCCCTGGTCGATCAGAGCAAGCGCGGCCAGGTCCTCTTCTCTCGATCCCGCCTCCAGCCTACGTCCGCCCATTCCGCCTCCGGCCCTTGAACCGCCATGCAGCCAGGTATTTCCACTTATCTGTTCATCGAAGATCGACTGGATCTGGACAAGCTGAGGACTCTGCGTCGCCAAGGCTTTCAACGGTTGGAAATCCTGGCCTTGAGGCCTCACTTCGACTATCGAGACAACCAACTCGGGCGCGAGGTGGCCGACTGGCTGCAGGACCAGGAGTCTTTTCTTCACTCTCTGCACCTGCCCCATTGTCTGGAATACCGGCCTGGCAGAATTCAAACCCCGCTTTCCATTGCAGCCACCGAACCTCACCGAAGGACCCAGGCGGTGGACGAGGCCCGTAGAGCGCTGGAATTCGCCGAGAGAGTTCCCTGTCCGCTGGGTGTGATACACGCGGGGGCATTAGAGGATCGATATCGCCCCCGGCACCTGGACGCCATCTACCAGAGTCTGGAGATCCTGGTTCCGTTTGCCGGAGACCGCGGGGTTCGCTTGACACTGGAGAACATTCCCAACAGACTTTCTCTGGAGAGGATGGGCCGGTTCCTGCAGGAAGCGGACCTGACAGGCGTCGGGATCTGCTTCGACGCCGGACACGCGCACTTGGAATCCACGCCGGCAAGCCAGATCACGGCTGCCGGGAAGTGGATCCTCACCACCCATCTCCACGATAACCATGGACACCGGGATGAACACCTGCCCCCGTTTGCCGGAACAGCTCCCTGGCCGGAAATTCTGCGGGGCTTGGCAGACTCCGGCTACGACGGCTGTTTCTTGTTGGAGTTTCGCGGGGGTGAAAGGGACTTCCCAACTGCATTGAGGTCGGCTCGAAAGGCCCGCGACCGCCTGGAAGCCTGTTGGGAGGCGGCGCGGAAAACGGTAGAGAAGGAGGAGTGATGGCTGAAATCGCGATTCGGGACGCAGCCCATCACGAGGGAAATTCGGCGACCATCCGAGGATGGCTGTACCACCATCGATCGAGCGGAAGGATCATCTTCCTGGTTCTGCGAGACGGAACCGGGCTGATGCAGGCGATCATCCTCAGGAACGCGGTTTCACCCGATGTATTCCAACAGGCCAAGGATCTGACCCAGGAGTCTTCCCTGGAGGTCACCGGAATCGTCCGAAGAGTCCCTGAAGGCAAGACGGCTCCCGGGGGAGTCGAGATGGAGGTCACGGATTTGAAGACCATCCAGCGGGTTCCGGCGGAGCGGCCCTTTCCCATCAGCCCCAAGGAACATGGCATCGAGTTCTTGCTGGACCAGCGCCACCTGTGGCTCCGGTCATCCCGACAGCACGCCATCCTCAAGGTCCGGCACGAAGTGATTGCAGCCACCCGCAATTTCTTCGATCAGCGCGGGTTTACTCTGGTCGACACCCCGATCTTTACCCCGGCCGCCTGTGAAGGCACCACGACCCTGTTCGAGGTCCCCTATTTCGATGAGAAGGCTTACCTGACCCAATCGGGGCAGCTCTACAACGAGGCGGCGGCAGCGGCTTTCGGTAAAGTCTACTCCTTCGGTCCCACCTTCCGGGCCGAGAAATCGAAGACCCGCCGCCATCTCACCGAATTCTGGATGGTGGAGCCCGAAGTCAGCCATGCCACGCTGGAGGATATCCTGGCTCTGGCTGAAAACCTCATATCGGAGATCCTCAGCCGGGTGCTGGGCAACTGCGACTCCCAACTGGCCACCCTGAACCGGGAATTGGAGCCGCTCCGGAGAATTGCCCCTCCCTTCCCCCGCCTCACCTACGATGAAGCCGTGTCCATCCTGAAATCCAAGGGCTCGAACATCGAGTGGGGCAGCGATCTGGGCGGAGCCGACGAAACCCTTTTGGCGCGGCAGTTTGACCGCCCGGTGATGGTTCACCGCTACCCTTCCGAGGCCAAGGCTTTTTACATGGAGCCTGACCCCAATCGTCCGGAAGTGGCGCTTTCGGCTGATGTCCTGGCTCCGGAAGGCTACGGTGAGATCATCGGTGGAGGACAGAGGGCCACCAACCTGGATTTTCTCTGCCAGCGCATCCGGGAGCATCGCCTGCCGGCCGAGGCCTTCGAGTGGTACCTGGACCTGCGCCGATACGGCAACTTCCCTCACTCGGGCTTCGGCATGGGTATCGAACGGGTGGTGGCCTGGATCTGCGGGCTGGAACACGTCCGCGAGGCGATTCCCTTCCCCCGGACCATTTATCGGCTTACGCCGTAGTGAAGTGTGAAGTGGGAAGTGTGAAGTTTGAAGTTTGAAAAGTGGAGAGTGGAATGGAGCCAGCCGAGGGTGTCGGGAACGGGAAAGCGCCTGATGACCTGACTGCGCTTACTCGAAGGACTGCGCCGAGACCGACAAGATGCTTTGCGTATCGATCACATAGCTCTTCACTCTCCACTATTCACTTTTCACCTAGCCGCGCCGCCATCCCATTCGATTGGGCGGTTGATACAGAGCAAAACAGGGGTCGTTGGGACGAGCTAATGAAAAAGATTACCGTGGGTTTGCTGTTCGGCGGCAAGTCCGGAGAACATGAAGTCTCGTTGCGGTCAGCGGCCTCGATTTTGTCGGCCATCGATCGGGCCAAGTACGACGTCATCCCCATTGGAATCACCAAAAAGGGGTACTGGCGCGCCGATCCGGGATTTCTGGAGGGGGAGTTCACCAAGATCCTGCAGCAGGGAGCCCCCGTTCTCCTGCCTGCCGAGCCGACCCCTTCGGGACAGTTGATTCAAGTTGATACTCCCGGCTCCCAGGCAGGCCGGCGGACTTCGATCGACGTGGTTTTTCCGGTGCTACACGGTCCCTTCGGAGAAGACGGCACCATCCAGGGCCTGCTTGAGCTGGCCAATGTCCCCTACGTCGGCGCCGGTGTGCTGGGTTCCGCCGTGGCCATGGACAAGGACGTGATGAAGCGCCTGTTTCAGCAAGGGGGATTGCCTACGGCTCCCTTCCTGGCCTTCCAATGGGACCACTGGATGAATCGGGAGCGGGAGCTGGAACAGGAAGTGGCTGTCAAGCTGGGTTATCCCTGCTTCGTAAAACCGGCCAACCTGGGATCGTCCATCGGGATCAGCAAAGCGGGAGGGGCGGAGGAGCTCTCGAAAGCTCTGGCTCTGGCGGGAGAGTATGACAGGAAGGTCATCGTGGAAAAGGCTCTGGACGCACGCGAGATCGAGTGCTCGGTGCTGGGGAACAGCGATCCGCAAGCATCCCTCCCGGGTGAAATCGTCCCCCGTTCGGGATTCTATGACTACCAGGCCAAATATCTGGACGATAGCGCGGAACTGGTTGTTCCCGCAAAGCTCCGGCCGGACCAGGTGGAAGAGATCCGGGAAATGGCGCTGAGGTCCTTCCAGGTGCTCGAGTGCCGGGGAATGGCCAGAGTCGATTTCTTCCTGGAAAAATCCACGGAAGACATCTATGTCAATGAAATCAATACGATACCGGGATTCACATCGATCAGCATGTACCCCAAGCTGTGGCAGGCCAGCGGACTGCCCTACTCTGAGCTGATTGACCGACTAATCCAGTTGGCTCTGGAACGCCATCGTCGACGGCAGTCCAGACGGATTGACGGCGATTGAGCCTGGGCCGCCGAGGACTAGCCCTGAATTCAGGGGAACCCCCGCTTGACCCGTTTCTTGATTTTTCTGGCCAGTTTCTCGAGTTCCTCAGCCTTCTTGAAGATTCCTATCGAGTAGGTATGGGGACTGGAATTCTGAACCATTTCCTTAAGCTGCGCGGATCCCTCCGCCAGCTTCTCCGAGTCGCTTTTCAGCTTCTGAAAGGCATCCCGCACCCTCCGCGAATTCATCTTGGCTCTTTGATCGGCGGAAAGCCCCGATCGGCCCGCGGAGTTGGTAGCGGTGGAAAAACTCGGGGAGATCGTGGGTACGGTCTGACCCTGGTGAGAATGGCAAAGGACCAACAGAAACACGCTTCCAAGAAAGGCCAACCCAAGCTGTGCTTTCATGAACCGGCTCCTTTTCTTCGGGTGACGACTCCGTGGAGTAAACTGTATCGTGACTGTCTTGTCAATTCGGACTTGTTTCCTGCCGGGCAGTCGTCCCAATCCGCATTCCGATCGAAATCCGATGCTCCGATGAGGGTCCCGTGAAAGAGGTTTTGCTCAAGATCCAAGGCTGGTTTCTGGCACTGACCGAACCTCTGGGAGGGTGGGGGCTTTTTCTGATCGCCCTGGTCGACTCCTCGTTCCTCTCGCTTCCGGAAGTAAACGACATCCTGATTATCACCCGGTCGATCCAGTCCCCCGACCAGATGTTCTTCTTCTGTTCCATGACCACGATCGGCTCCGTTCTGGGCTGCATGATCCTCTATCTTGTCGGACGCAAGGGCGGCGAGGCCCTGGCTCGCAAGAAATTCGCGCCCCGCCGGCTGGAACAAATTGGCGGCTGGTATCGCCGCTACGGCATTCTGGCCGTGATCGTTCCTTCAATCCTGCCTCCGCCCACGCCCTTCAAGATCTTTGTCCTGAGCGCCAGCATCTTCAAGGTCAGCCCCGCCAAGTTCCTTCTGGCCATCACCCTGGGTCGGGGATTTCGCTATTTTCTGCAAGGATACCTGGCCGTCAGATACGGGCAGCAGGCTCTCTACTACATGAGACATCACTATCCCACCATAGCCTGGGTGATCCTGGCCTTGTTGGTTTCGGGGGGCCTCATTCTTCTGCTGGCTCGCCGGTTTCGACGCGCTCAAATCAGTTGACCTCATTCCACCTGATTTGGTAACATAATCGTATTAAAGACGTTAGGAGCCTTTTGTAAAATTCGACAGGTAGAAAGTTTTCGGGGGGTAGCCCCGCGCTGCACAACGAATTTCGCAAACGGCTCGACGTTAGGTAACCCATTGTCTTTTTCCCGCCTCTCCCTGATCGTCCTCGCCGTCGCCAGCATTTCTTTCTCCTCATCCGGTTGCAGTCCGGTTCGCAGGAGCCAGACGGCCCGGGTTCCTACCCCTCAGGCTCCCCTGCCGGCCATGACGGCCACCAGGGCGGAGTTGATTGAGAGGGCCCTCCAGGCATCGAAATCGATTCAAACCTTGAAACTCGAGGTTTCCTACCGGCTAACCGGCCGCAACCCCGAGACGGGCGAGGTCAAGGAGTGGCGTGAATCCGATGGATTCATTCTCCTGAGAAAGCCTGCCGACATTCGGGTCAGGGTTCAGGTGTTTCAGGTCACGGCCATCGACATGGTGTCGGATGGAAAGGAATTCTCGATCGACGTCCCTCGCAAGAACACCTTCATCCGAGGACTCAACCGACAGGTCATCCCCCCACGCAAGGACGTTCCCGTCAACGTTCGGCCCCAACACATCTTCGACGCACTGGCTGTCCAGGTGCTCGAGGGTGCCGACCCGTCCTTGATTGCCCTGGAGGAAGACCAGCAGGACGGAAGGAAGTTCTACCTTCTGTACTGCCACCAGTGGTCCTCCGACGGAAGTCTGGCCTTGAAAAGAAAGATCTGGTTCGATCGGCTCGACCTCAACATCGTGAGACTGCAAGCATACGCCCCGAGAGGCCGGTTGGAATCCGAGATCCACTACAGCGATTTCCGCACTGTGGACGGACATGTCTATCCGGGACAGGTTCGCCTAGAGAGGCCTCAGGAAGACTACCGGATGGAGATTCGGGCTCAGGAGATCCAGGTCAACCCCCACCTGCCCGCTGCCGCCTTCGTGCTCAGGAAATCACCAGTCCGCCAGGTCGTCGACTTGACCCGCGACCCTCTGCCGGAAACAGCGAACTGAGGGATCTGCCGAGTGAGCTCCCAACTGATTCTGTCCAACGTCGTCTCCCGCCCGATGCGTTCGCTGGCTACCGCCCTGGCGGTCGGGGTGGAGGTCGCATTGATTCTGCTGCTCGTCGGCTTGTCCACGGGCATGATCCGGGAAAACAGCAAACGCATGTCTGGAGTGGGAGCCGACATCGTCCTGCAACCGCCCAACTCCTCTCTGGTACTGGCTGCCAGCACCGGAGCCATGTCGGTCAAGATTGCCGACCTGGTTTCCGGGATCGAGGGGGTGAAGGCTGTGGCGCCCGTATATCTCCAACTCAACACCAGCGGCGGACTGGGGCTCGTCTGGGGCATTGACCAGGAGAGCTTCAACGGGATCACACAGGGGTTCATCTATCGGGAAGGCACGGGCTTTCAGGGACCCGACGACGTCATTATCGACGACATTTACGCCGATGCAAGGGAGCTCCGGCTGGGGGAGGAAATCACGCTGATGAATCGCTCCTTTCGCATTGCCGGCATTGTCGAGCACGGAAAGGGATCCCGAGTCTTCATTCCCATTGGAACCATGCAGCGACTGGTGGGCACACCCGGACAAGCCACCATGATGATGATCAAGTGTCATGACAAGTCCGATATTCCCGGGGTCAAGGCCGAGCTGGAAGGCCGTTTGAAGTCCTACCCCATATTTGACATGAGCAGCTTCGCCGCCCACCTCGAGGAAGCCAACCGGGACTTTGGACCCATAAAATTTTTCACCCGCACGGTGGTGTTCATTGCCACGCTGATCGGGTTTTTCATTATCTTCCTTTCCATGTACACGGCCACCACCGAACGCACCCACGAGATCGGCATTCTGAAGTCACTGGGAGCCCCCCAGGGCTACATCTCGCTTCTCTTCCTGAAGGAAGCCCTGGTGCTGGGGGGGCTGGGCTTCGTGCTGGGACTGGGTCTGA
This sequence comes from Acidobacteriota bacterium, assembly GCA_028875575.1. Taxonomy (NCBI): domain Bacteria; kingdom Pseudomonadati; phylum Acidobacteriota; species Acidobacteriota bacterium. The sequence continues at coordinate 11,583 of JAPPDF010000042.1, read as the reverse complement.
CCTTCGGCGGCCGGTTCTTTTTCCAGTTGTTGATGCCGACCCTCCAACATCAGCTTCCCCCGGAATGGCTCCTTTACACCGGGGTGCTGGCGCTGTTCAGCGCCAGTTTGGGAGCCCTCTATCCGGCCCTGAGGGCTGCCAGGCAGGATCCTATCGAGGCCTTGGCCTATGAGTAGGCGGATAGTGAGGTCCTGCCTCGGATCCGATGAGTCTCAGGTTCGCAACCGCAACCCCGGGAGACCTCCTGCCCCGCCCGTACAGAGAGATCTCCGCTTCGATATTTTTCCGTGCCGGCTTCAGAACTGACAGTCCCTAAGCTATAATGCCGTTGCACTTAGAGGCCTTTTCCGATGAAGACCATCCTGGAATCAATAGCACTTACCAAGATATTCAAGACCGGCCGGATTGAGGTCACCGCTGTCAGGGAGGTCTCACTCAAGGTGCCGGAGGGAGAATTTATCGCCATCATGGGTCCTTCAGGATGCGGCAAGTCCACATTGCTGCATCTATTGGGCGGGTTGGCCACACCCACCTCCGGCAGGGTCCTGGTGGACGGAGAGGAAATCTCCTCGGGAAAGGACGCCGTTCGCACGGACATCCGCCGTCGCAAGATCGGTTTCGTATTTCAGCGATTCAATCTGCTTCCCACCCTGAGCGCCCAGGGAAACCTGGAAATTGCTCAGGAGATTCATCGGAACGGCAGTCGAGACCGGCAACATGTGGATGAGATCCTGAACCTGCTGGGCCTGGAAAAGAAAACTCACCACAAGCCCTCCGAGCTCTCGGGCGGGGAGCAGCAACGATTGGCCATTGCCCGGGCCGTCATCAACAGACCCGCTATCCTTCTGGCCGATGAACCGACCGGGAACCTGGACACCCGGAACTCGATGGTGGTGCTGAAGATGATTCAGGAACTGAACCGGGCCCTGAGTCAAACCATCCTCATGATCACTCATAATCCGGAGGCCGCCGGCATCGCCAACCGTTTGATCGAGATGAGGGACGGGAGGATCGTTTCTCAGCAGCAGGAAGGCGAATGGAACGCTGCCGAAGATCGCATGTCTCTCTAGCCCGCATTTCTCACCAGGGGCATGATCATGGCGCAGGAATTTCCCCTTCAGCGCGTGCTCGCGACCGAAGAGCGTAGCGGTTTCTACGGTCGAGGGAGCATGTGCGCGCTGAAGGGAAAAGGACAAGCCAGGGCATGCCCAGCGGCGTCTGTGATGCGCAAGCCCTTGACATGGTGCCAATCAAGGTGCTGAATAATCTACTTCTTGTAATGCCTCCAGCGGCCTGGTGAGAAATGCGGGCTGGCGTCAAGCGATCTTCGCAGCCAGATTCGGTGGCGACCGGCCGGCTCGGTGCAATACGTCAGGGCGGGGTCTAATGGGACGCTTCCTCGAAGGACTGGGTTCTGTTGTATTGTGGTCCTACAACCGCGGCACCTTCCCTTACGACGTCATGTGCGCCGCAATTCTGCTCTTCGTATTCCTCACACCCGGCAGTGTATTTCACGACCAACCCGCCCCAACCCCGACTCCCGCGGCGCCAGTGGGACCGCAGGACATCTCCTATACCCGGTTTGAGCAGGGCAAGTGGGTATTCTTCGTCAGCGCTCGCCTGATCCCGGCCGGCCAGAATGAGACCCGTCTGATGCACACCGCCCGGACCCAAATCGAGAAAATATTGAATCAACCGTTTGTGGTCGCCGACATCAAACCTGTCGTGAGCGGCAATGGAGAGACGGTCGGACATTCCGTTTGGGTGAGCACAACCGAACCCAACCCCGAATAGTCGGTTCAGTCCAAAGAGTCTGAGACCCACCGCCCCGATATGCCCCACGACTGTGTTATATCCTCGGTTGGTCTCACCCGGTGGAATCACCGGATCAGGAGATGCTATGAGAGGTAAGACCCGGTACCGGACCCGCATGGCACAGGCGCTTGCAATCCTGATGGCGGTCGGGTCTGCAGGTGCGGTAGAGGGACTGGCACAAAGCAAGCTGTCGGCCGAGGCCAGGCGAGTGCTGGATCGCATGGATGCCAGGGCCAAGACCTTGAATAGCTTGACTGCCGATCTGAAACAGACCAAGGTGACCATAGTGGTTGAGGACGTGGCTGAGAAAGCCGGCAAGCTTTTTTACAAGAAGAGCCGCCGGAAAAGCGCCTTCAAGATTGAATATCAGGAGCCGGTTCCCAGCATCATACTTCTGGAAAAAGGGAAAGTAAGCATTCTGGAGCCCCGAATCAAACGCTACCAGGAAGTTGACACCGGCAATGGCTCGGCAACGGCCAAGTTGCCCCTGTTCTGGATCGGCCGCTCCGGCCGAAGCATCCGCAGGGACAACGACGTCCGCCATCTCAAGACGGAACCGGTCGACAGCCGGGCGGCCTCTCTGCTGGAACTCAACCCCAGATCCACCGCTACCCAGGGCATGTTCCCTCGGATCCAGCTGTGGGTGGACCACAAGTATTGGATCCCCATCCAGACACGAATCTTCGAGGCCAGCGGCGACTACCACACCATCCTGCTGTCCAACGTCGAAATCAATCCCGGCCTTCAGGACCGGATCTTCAAGCTGAAGGTCCCCCCGGATTTCGAAAGGATGGAACAGAAACTGCCCCCATCGCGTTGACTTGTATTGCACAGCGGGGGTTCTCAGGCAGGAATTGCAAGGAGCGCAGGGCGGAGATTGGAGAGAAGTCGGGCGGCCGGCTGTTCGCCGCCTGCATCCTGACAGCAGGGTCAGGTCGTCAACAATCCGCTCAGCACGTAGGGCAGGATGCCCTGGTGGCGGTAATATTCGACTTCCACCGGTGTATCGATGCGCACCGTAACCGGGACCGTTTCGGTCTGGCCGCCGGGCCGGTGCACCACCAGATGGACCTGTTGCCGGGGTTGGATCTCGGACTCGATTCCAACCAGGTCGAAGACTTCGCTGCCATCCAGGCGGAGTGAATCGGCGCCGGTTCCCTCCTGGAATTGGCAGGGCAGCACTCCCATCCCCACCAGGTTGCTGCGATGGATGCGCTCGAAGCTCCGGGCGACCACGGCCCGGACCCCCAGCAGCCGGGTCCCCTTGGCCGCCCAGTCGCGGGAACTGCCGGTTCCATACTCCTGACCGGCCAGTACGATGAGGGGAGTGCCCTGCTCCCGGTAGCGCAGCGCCGCCTCGTAGATGGTCATTCGGCTTCCGTCCGGCTGGTAGCGGGTAAAACCTCCCTCGATTCCCGGCACCATCAGGTTCTTGATGCGCACGTTGGCAAAGGTGCCGCGAGTCATGACCCGGTCATTGCCCCGGCGCGAGCCATAGCTGTTGAAATCCCTGGCGGCAACCCCACGCTCCACCAGGTAGGCGCCGGCCGGAGACGCCTGTGCAATGGCCCCCGCCGGACTGATATGGTCGGTAGTCACCGAGTCCCCAAGTATTGCCAGGGGACGGGCGCCCTTGATATCCCCCACCTCCCCGGCTCCGGGGGAGAAGTCTTCAAAAAAGGGCGGTTCCTGGATGTAGGTCGAATCGGAATCCCACTCGAAAAGGTCTCCCCGGCTGGCGGGGATCTCCTGCCACCCGCCGTTGGAACCGGTGGAGTCCCCGTACATCCGGCGAAAGGTCTCGGGGTCGAAGGCCGCCGACATCAGATCGCTCACCTCCTGAAGGCTGGGCCAGATGTCCTTGAGGTAGACCTCCTCCCCGTCGCTGCCCCGTCCGATGGGTTCGGAGGACAGATCGATATCGATGCGCCCGGCCAGCCCAAAGGCAACCACCAAGGGGGGACTCATCAGGAAATTGGCCTTGATGTTGGGGTGGACCCTGGCTTCGAAGTTACGGTTGCCGCTCAGGACGCTGGCGGCAACCAGATCGTTGCCGGTCACCACCCGTTCGATATCCGGATCTAGAGGACCGGAATTGCCGATGCAGGTGGTGCACCCGTAGCCGACCAGGTTGAAGCCGAGCCGATCCAGGTAGGGCTGCAATCCGGTGTTTTCCAGGTAGCTGGAGACCACTCGAGAGCCTGGAGCCAGGGATCTCTTGACGGTGGGGCCTATGCTCAGGCCCTTCTCCACGGCATTCCTGGCCAGCAGCCCGGCAGCCAGCATCACTCCCGGATTGGAGGTATTCGTGCAGGAGGTGATGGCCGCGATTAACACGTCGCCATGGCCCACAACCGAGGCGCCGGATGGAGTTCCCAGCGGGTAACGCTTTTTCAATGCAGAGGGTTCCTGCTCAAATCCTCCCTCACTGAGAGGCCGGCTCAGCAGTTCCCGGAACTTCGGTTTGAGCTGGTCGAGCTCAAGCCGGTCCTGGGGACGCCTGGGACCGGCTACCGAGGGCCGGATCTCCCCCAGGTCCACTTCCAGGACCCGGGTGTAGTCACAGTCTCTCTGGCGCGGAATACCGAAGAGGCCCTGGGCCTTGTAGTAGTTGCGAAATGCCTCCACCTGTTGGCCACTCCTCCCGGTTGCCAGGAGATAGCTGCAGGTCTCCTCGTCTACCGGGAAGAAACCGATGGTTGCCCCATACTCGGGAGCCATGTTGGCGATGGTGGCCCGGTCGGTTACCGGCAGGGAGGTCGCTCCCTCGCCGAAATATTCCACGAACTTTCCCACCACTTTGGCTTTCCGCAGCATCTCGGTGCACTTCAGAACCAGGTCGGTGGCCGTCACCCCCTCGCGGAGACTCCCGGTCAGGTGAACCCCGACCACGTCGGGAGTCAATATGTAAACGGGTTGCCCCAGCATTCCTGCTTCGGCCTCGATGCCCCCGACCCCCCAGCCCAGGATCCCCAATCCATTGATCATGGTGGTGTGGGAATCTGTGCCCACCAGGGTATCCGGGTAGTAGATCCCTTCTTTTTCCACAACCCCCTGGGCCAGGTATTCCAGGTTGACCTGATGCACGATTCCCACCCCGGGCGGTATGACTCTGAACTGGTCGAAGGCCTGCATTCCCCACTTCAGGAACTGATAGCGGGCCCGGTTGCGCCGGAATTCCATCTCCATGTTCAGTTGCAGCGCCTGGGGGCTTCCCGAGTAATCCACCTGTATGGAATGGTCCACCACCAGGTCCACCGGGACCAGGGGTTCGACCCGTTTCGGCTGTCCGCCCATTCGGGCCACCGCGGATCTCATGGCGGCAAGATCGACCAGCAGGGGGACGCCGGTGAAGTCCTGGAGCACGATGCGGGCCACCACAAACGGGATTTCCCGCGTGCGAGTCCCGGTGGCCTTCCAGTTGGCCAGGGCATGAATATCCTGCTCCGTGATCCTGTTGCCGTCAAAATTGCGGAGCAGGGATTCCAGAACGATTCGGAGACTGACCGGCAGCCGGGAGATGGAGCCGATTCCCCGCCGTTCCAATTGAGGCAGCGAATAGAAACGCCCCGTTCGGCCATTTCCCGGGCCGAATTCCTGAAAGGAGTTGTAGAGATTGTGGCTCACGGTACCCCGCCCCAATAGCTTACCCTGGTCCGCAACTGCAGCCGCGAGAATATGCGCTGGTCCGCCGACCTGTCAAGAGGCGCAGGGGGCGTCCAATCGGGGCTTCGGCTCAGTCCAGGCTCTCGACCTCGACCTGATCGCTGGGACCGATTCCGGGATTCAGGCGGTAGTCGCGAAACAGACTGGTCTCCCTGCGGTGGGTGCCTTTGAAGAGAAGGCTCCGCCGGTAGGTTACGGTGGTAAAGGTAGGGAGCCAGAGGCCGTTGCCGATATCGGCCTGCTCCAGGGTGATGGTGGCGCCTTTCTCGAGACTGCCGAACAGGCCTCCCACGAATCGGACATCCTCGCCGAGCCTCCCCGTCAACCGAATCGGCTGGTGGGACTCCCTCGTGACCCAGAGCTTCCCGCTCAGACTTCTCAGAAAGGCGGAACGGAAGGAGGGTGGCTCGAAGCCCGCTCGCGGCTCAAAGTCCAGCACCAGGGTCTCCCACCCATTCACGTGTTCCCTGCCTGTCACAGCAAAACGAAAAGCCGCCAACAGGTTGCGAAAGATTTCGGTCTGCATTTGCCTGTCACGTTCCCGCTGGGTTCTGGCGATTGTGGCCTTCCGTTTTTGGGGAGAGAGCCGCTCGGCATCGGAGATGGACCGCTGGATGGCGTTGTCCTGGGCTCGAAGATACTGCCGGTCGTAACGAGCGCCATTGATGGAAATCAGCTTGGAGAAGGACTCCAACTCGGTGTGAATCCAGTGATAGATTCTGGTAACCGACTTCTCGATGTTTCCGCTGGAGTCGTAGCGGTCCTCGACTGCCTTTTCCTCGTACAAATAGCGGTAGCGGGCTCGATCGTTCTTCATCTGGTTCTCGATCACTTGCTTCAAAATCGCATCCAGTCGCGCAGGTGTCGGGGTCTCATCCGCTCTCCCGTCGCCCCCCTTTCCGCAGACCGGAACCAGAAGGATCCAAATTAGCAATTTCCGGACCATGGTGGCATTATAACGCCGCAACCGCGGCGCCTCGCCGATTCCCGCTTCGGTGAAGCCGTCGGACCGTGGAAGAACACGGGACGGCGGCGGAAATTCCCAAGTCCCGCCGAGGGCAGCGCTTTGAACGGTGAGAACCGCTCCCGTCCTTGAAGCGGGGGAGAACGACCGTGGAGACACTGCTTGTCTCAGCCATCTTGTTGTTGGCCCTGGTCCTTTTCGTAACCGAGCTGGTCCCGATAGACCTGACGGCTCTGCTGGTGGTGGGGTCACTGATACTGACCGGGGTGCTGACCCCCGCCGAGGGATTCTCGGGCTTCAGCCACCCGGCGCCGGTCACGGTGGCGGCCATGATGGTCCTGAGCGCCGGCCTTCTCCGAACCGGGGCGGTGGCGAAACTGGGACAGAAAGTCTCGGCGCTGGGCGGATCCTCCGAGTTCAGCCAATTGGCGGTGATCTTCCCGGTGGTCGCCCTGCTTTCCGCCTTCATCAGCAACACGGCGGCGGTGGCCATGTTTATCCCCCTGGTCCTGAATATTGCCAGGGAAAAGAAGCTGAGCCCCTCCAAAATGCTGCTTCCGCTCTCCTACGCGGCCATCCTGGGCGGCGCCTGCACCTACATTGGCACCTCGACCAACATCATCGTCGGCACCATCTACGCTTCCGGGGCCAGTCCTCCGCTCCAGATGTTCGAGTTCACCGGTCTGGGGCTGGTCCTGTTGGGCCTGGGAGCCGTCTACATGCTCGCCATCGGACAGAGGAATCTCCCCTACCGGCCCACCGAAGCCAGTCTCACCGAGGGTTACCGGCTACGCGAATACCTGACGGAGCTGGTGATTCGGGCGGATTCCCCGCTGCTGGACAAGACCCTGCGAGAGACCGATTTCAGCCAACTGCTGGACATCGAGGTCCTGGAAATCCAGCGCGGCCAGGAGAAGCTCCGCTTGTTCCTTCAGGACATCCGGCTCAGCGGAGGCGACATTCTGATCGTGAAAGGGAACCTGGAGAATATCCTCAAGATTCGCGATACCGAAGGGGTCGACATCCTGGCTGAGGTCAAGCTGAGCGACCGCGACCTGAAATCGGAAGACATCACCCTGGCCGAGGCCGTCATTTCACCCGACTCTTTCCTGATCGGGCGGACGCTGAAGGAAGCCAACTTCCGGCAGCGCTACCAGGCCACGGCGCTGGCGATCCGAAGACACGGAAGCCAGATCCGGGACAAGCTGGGGCGGGTACGCTTGCGTGTGGGAGACATGCTGCTGGTCCAGGTGCACAAGGCAATTCTGGGCAACTTGAGGCAGGACTCCGATTTCATGCTGATCCTGGAGGAATCTCAAGGTTCCGATTTCCGCTTCAGCAAGCTGCCCCTCGCGGTCCTGATCTTTCTGGGAGTGATTGCCGCCGCGGCCTCCCAGAAACTGGACATCGTGGTGGCGGCCCTCACGGGCGCCCTGCTGATGGTCTTTACCCGGTGCCTGACTCTCCGGCAGGCCTACCTGGCCGTGGACTGGCGCATTGTCATCCTGATCGGGGGAACCCTTGCCCTGGGAACGGCCATGGAAAAAACCGGGACGGCCAACCTCATTGCCGACAGCCTGGTGGGGTGGTCCGGCGCCCTGGGACCGGTGGCGCTGATCGCCGTGCTCTACCTGTTGACCATGGGGATGACCGAGATCATGTCCAACAACGCCACCGCGGCTTTGTTGACCCCTATCGCCATCTCCATTGCCCATCAGGGCGGTTGGGATCCCCGGCCCTTTGCCTTTTGCGTGGCCTTTGCCGCCTCTTGCAGTTTCCTGACGCCCATCGGCTATCAGACCAACACCATGGTGTACGGCCCCGGGGGATACCGGTTCACCGATTACTTCAAGGTGGGAGCATGGCTGAGCCTCATCAGCTGGATCGCGGCCACCCTGTTGATCCCCCGCATCTGGCCCTTCAATTAACCCGATTGCATTGGAGGGACCCGCCCCGCCGGATTGCACGGCAGCGATAGGGAGCCAACATTGACCATTCGAACCCTGTCAATTCCCGCCCTCCTGTGCCTCGCACTCTTGGCCATGATCATTCAACCCACCGCACGGGCCGAGCCCATCAAGGTCATCCTGGACTCCGATCTGGGCTCCGACGTCGACGACGCCTTTGCCCTGGCGCTGCTGCTGGCCAGTCCGGAATTCGAGATCTTGGGGATCACTCTGGGACACGGCCAAACCCAAGAGAGAGGCCGGCTGGCTTGTCGTCTCCTTTACGAAACCGGGCGCGAGGAGATCCCGGTTGCCCTAGGCAGATCGACCTCTCTGGTGGTGGGTCACCCGGAAATCACAGGGCCCGATCCCAGGCAGTTTTCCTGGGCGGAGGGTTTTTCAGCGCTCGAACCGATCGATACACCGGCTGCCGACTTCATTGCCGACCAACTGCGCCGACATCCAGGGCAGATCACCCTGATATCCGTCGGTCCCGTATCCAACCTGGCTGACCTGCTTCAAAAAGACCCTGAGGTGCTACAACTGGCCAAGCAGGTCTACTCCATGTTCGGTTCCTTCTACCTGGGATACGGCAGCAGCCCCGTTCCTTCGGCCGAGTGGAACGTGCGGGCCGATATCCCCTCGGCCCGCAGCCTGTCGTCCTCAACGTCCCCGATCACCTACGCCGGCCTGGACGTCACCGCTTTCGTCGAGTTGAAGGCCGAGCAACGTCACGCCCTCTGGTCCCACCGTTCCCCCCTGACCGACGCGCTTCAGGCCCTCTACCGCCTATGGGGGCGGGAAACACCCATCCTCTTCGACCCCGTTCCCATCGGCATGGTTCTGTGGCCGGAGCTGTTTCGCACCCGCGCCGCCCACGTCCGCACCACCGCCGAGGGATTCACGGTCATCGACGAAAGCCGTCCCCCCAACAGCCGAGTGGCCATGTCGATTCAAACCGACGAGTTCCTGAAGCGTCTGGTCGACCGCCTGCTGCAGCAAGACCTGAAGCGGGGGCGTTGAGGAGAAGGCAGGCCTCAGAACGAAATCGCGACACAGGTCGCCACGATTCGACTCGTTGAGTTGCCAGGGGTATCCCCAATCTCGTTGAATCGACGGGTGTTGGTTCCGCTCAGCCTGCGAGCCGCTAGAAATTTAGTCTGAGCGACAACTGGAACTGCCTCGGATCGAATGCCGCCGTGAAGGAGAAGGGCTCGGTGACCGGTCCCCGGCGGCCCACCAGCCGGGAGGGAAGCTCATCGATGCTCACGTCGCCGACCGTGCTGTTGATGTGCTTGAAGTTGGTGCGGTTGAACAGATTGAAGGCCTCGGCGATCAGCCCCAGTGTCCAGGTCTCGGTCAGCGGAATCTCCCGGTTCAGCCGGAGATCGAAAGAGAAGAAGTCGGGCCCCATGCCGACGTTGCGGCCTACGCCCCAGGGACGGTGGGTGTCGTTGTGGCGGTCGCCCACGTTGTCGAAGCCCGAGTTGAGATTGAAGGGAGCACCCGAGCGGGCGCTGGCAATGGCCGAGACCGTGAAGTCCCGGATGAGGGCGTGACCCAATCCGCCCCCGGAGCCCGATCTCCAGGGGAGATCCACCACGGTGTAGGCTACGAAGTTGTGTTTCCGGTGGAAGGAAGACAAGGCCCACTCGGCCTTGGCGTCCCACTGCAAGTGCGGCTGGAACGAGGAGTTGTAGTCGGTGTTCTCGTCCATGGTCTTGCTCCAGGTGTAGTGGGCCGAGAGGGTGAATCCGTCGAAGAAGCGTTTCCGGAACTGGGCCATAAAGGCGTGGTAGGAGGAATTGGCCCAACTGCCGTAGATGTTGTTCTGCAGCACCAGCGGATTGTGAAAGCCCACGATGGGGCGTCCCAGCTCGTTGGTTCCCGCCTGGTAGACGTTGGTGTCCAGGGGGCGGATGATGTGCACCCCCCGGTTGAAGTTGTATCCCAGCGAGACGGTGTAGCCGTCGGCCACCTCGCGCTGGATCTCGAGGCTGGCCTGCTGGGAATAGGGATTGACGGTGTCGTCGGCCACATCGAACTGCACCCGCAGGGGAAGCCCCGGTCCCGGATCGATCCCGTGGATGGCCAGGTCCTGAGGCGTGATGGTCCGAGTCCCCAGGATGCCCCGCTGCAGGGCGGTTTGGTAGATCTCTGCCGAGGTGAGCAGATCGCCGGTCAGCGCGCTGTTGATACCGGATAAACCGGTCAGCGGGATGAATATCTGGAAGATATCACCCGCCTCTCCCAGCAGGTCCCGGATGTAGGTGATCTGGCTTTCGATCCTGGCGTAGTAAATGCCGAAGCCCCCGCGTACCACCATCCTTGGATCGGGGCTCCAGGCGAAACCCAACCTGGGCGCCAAGTTGTTCTTGTCGGTCGGGAACCGCGTCTTAACCTCGAACTCGTGACGGCCGCCCAGCGTCAGTTGCAGATTGGGTCTCAGGCGCCAGGAGGCTTCGGCGAAGAAGTTGAAATAGTTCTTCCATCCGATCCAGTAGGGCTCGCCGAAGCCTTGCTGGTAAATGAGCGGCAGCCCCAGGGCATAGGCCTGCAGGGACGAGATCGGTTCGTCCACCGCGGCTGCAAGCTGGGGCTGTCCGAACGCCGTCAGAGCGCCCTGCAGGAGCTGCGCCCCCCCTCCGCCGATGGCGTTATCGACTATAAGGGACAGAGGCACAGCCTCGCCGAACTGAAAGCGCCCTCCGAAAAAGGTTTCCGACCTGATGCTGAAACGCGAGCCCCCGACGTCGACCCCGAACTTGTAGGTATGCGGGCCGGAAGTTCGAGTGAAATTCTGCCGCACCTGGCCGGCCCGTTCCACGACGCGGGTCGGCATGATCAGGTCTCTTCCGAACAGGCCGAATCCGTTGATGTCGATCGACGGGCCATAGGGGTCGGTCGGATACACGCCGGAGTCGTGATAGTTGACTCCCACCAGGGTTTCGCTGGCCAGCTCCGGACTGATCAGCAGCGTATTGCCCAGTGCCACCCCGAAATCGTTGATGTGGATGTTCCGGCCGCGGCTGTAGGAGACCAGCGATCCGAACTGCGTATTCTCGCTGTCCTGGCTGGTCCAGTTGACCCGGCTGAACAGCGTGTGTCCATCCCCCACCGTGTGGTCCACACGCCCCAGGAACTGCTGGCGTTCCTCCCCGAACGGAAACACCCCGCTGTTTTGCTCGAACA
>JAPPDF010000041.1 GCA_028875575.1 Acidobacteriota bacterium | reverse complement strand
GATTATCCGCCAAAGGTCCTTCTCAGAACGGTACAGGAGTCGGTGAGACAAGGGCTCCGCCCGCAGTCGAACCGGTGGGGGGGACGGAATTGGTGAGATCGCCAGATAGGAGATCCAGCCCGCAGTCGAGCATGAGGGGGGCCAAGTCTCCGAGGCTCGTAAGAGGCCCCTGTCTCACCCCCGCATGATCCGCCCCGTCGTCGGGTACGGAGGCCGGCTGAGCTCACTCCCCACGCACGTCGATATGCACGGCTTCCAGCACCGGAGTGCTGCCCCCGTTGGGGGTGGTGAGGGTGGCGCGGTATTGGAGCCAGCGGTGGGTGGCGGGCAGGTTCAGGGCGGCTCCCGAATCCTTGAAGTGGTCTCCCTCTCCCTCGGACCCGGTCCAGGCGGCCTCCGTCAGCCCCGCTTCGGAGGCGGCGCTGCGAACCTGCAGCAGGACCCCGGTTCCGTGGGGAGTGGATGCCTCCCAACGAAGGCGTCCGGCCTGCTTGCCCTCCGGCAATCGAATGGCGGCCGAACGGTAGGACTCCCGCAGCTTGCGGTCATAGATGTTTCCGATATCCTTGCGGGCGCCGAAGTGGGGGCCGAAGGTCTGGATCCAGTGGCGCCGGTCGGCGGAGTAGCCCTGGGGGCCGCCCCAGTAGATGTAGGCCCCGGCGCCGTGGTCGCCCTGGTCCAGGTGGTTGAAGACCACGATGTCGTACCACCCGTCCTGGTTGAGGTCGGCTACCGTCAGGGCTCCCGAGGACTCGGCGGGCAGGTGGCTGCGGCGGGACTCGCTGTAGCTTCCCTCTGCCGAGCCCCAGTAGATGAAGGCGGGGATGCTGCGGGTGAAGTAGGCGTGATAGTTGCTGGTGACGATGTCCAGGAACCCGTCCCGGTTGAGGTCGGCCACCGCGTGTTCCAGGGGGTCGTAGCCCTCCAGGCGCAGCATCCGCTCCTCGGAATAGCCCTCCCGGCTTCCCCACAGGATCGAAATGTGCCGGGTGGGCCGTCCGAACTGCTCGGAGTCCCAGCCGCCGCCCACGATCATGTCCAGCCAGCCGTCGGCATTCAGGTCGGCGACTTCCACCGTGGAGGAAGGCTGGACCCGGAGCGCGGAGTGATGACTCGGGTTGAAGGTTCCCTGGTCCGTCCCCCAGAAGATCTCCACTCGAGGACCGTCCACGTCGCAGAAGACCAGGTCCAGGGCGCCATCCTTGTTGAGGTCGGCGATGGTAGGGCTCTGGCTGATCAGGGTGTTGAGCTTCAGCTCGCTTCGCTTTGACCAGTCGTAGCCGGCCTGGCCTCCCCACAGGATAATGCCCTTCGGCTTGGGTTCCCCGTAGGCCGTGCCGGCGGAAATCACCAGGTCCAGATAGCCGTCCCGATTCAGGTCGGCGGTGGCCGCGCCGTATCCCGAGGGGACGGACAGATCCTGGCTGTGCCCCTGGCTGTAACCCTGGTGTCCTCCCCAATAGATCCGGCCGGTGGGAAAGGCCACGTCCACCCAACCGTCCTGGTCCAGGTCGGCGATGGCCGGCGCCGACATGGAGAAGGGAAGCGTGGACAGGGAGGCCTGCGAGTAGTGGTGGTTGGGGTTGCCCCAGTAGATCAGGGTGGGGATGGAGGCCTCGCTGCCGGAGTTGCGGTTGACCAGGACCAGGTCGGCATGACCGTCGAGGTTCAGGTCGTCGGCCTGAAGGCTGACCGCGCCGAAACCCTGCAGCTCCAGACGATAGGCGGGGTCGAAGCCCTCGGGACCGTTCCAGTAGATGTAGGAGTTGACGTCATAGCTGCGGCCGTCCTGTTCGTTGGCAAAGGCCAGGTCCACCCACCCGTCGCCGTTGAAGTCCCGGAAGGCGGCCGCCGCCGCATGCAGGGTGGGAAGCTTCAGCATTCCCTCGGTGGAGGGGCCGTCAGCGCTCCCCCAATAGATGTAGGAGAACTCCCCCTTTCGGTTGGGGAAGACCAGGTCGGCAAATCCGTCCCGGTTGAAGTCGGTCACGCCCAGGGTGGTTGCCTCCCGGGTGGGGTATTGGCGCCAGGGCTCTTCCTCGAAACCCTCTGCGTTGCCCCGGCGGACTTCGGCCCGGTTGTCCCGGTGGGTCACCGCCAGGTCGAGGGACCCATCCCCGTTCAGGTCGGCCAGTTCGGCCCCCAGGAGATCGCCCCACTGGTGGACCTGGCGGCGTGACTCCGAAAAACCCTCGGCGCCTCCCCAGTAGAGGTAGAGGCTCTTCTCCTTGGTGTTGTTGTTGAGGAAAACCAGTTCCGGGTAGCCGTCGCCGTTCAGGTCTCCCGCTTCGCAGTCCACGGCGCTGATGCTGGGGATGGAGCTTCGGCGCTCGGTGGAGAACCCGGTCGGTCCGTTCCAGTAGATGTAGGATTCCAGGTGGTGGGCGTGTCCAAAGCGCTCACCCCCCTCGGTGCCGTTGTTGGCGAAGACCAAGTCCAGGGTGCCGTCCCGGTTGAGGTCGGCGGCCTCTACGTCGGAGGCCATCAGGGTGGGCAGCTCCGTCCGCCGCTCCGGCCCATACCCCTCGGGGCTTCCCCAGTAGATCAGGGCCTGCATGTGGACCGAGTAGTTGTGGATGAAGTTGCAGAAGACGATCTCCAGGTAGCCGTCCCCGTTGAGGTCGGCCAGCAGCGAGGGGCCTCCTCCATCGGTGGGGAGCCGGGTGACGCCGCCGTCCCGGGCGCGAATCTCCCGCAAGAGCTTGCCCAGCGGCTGCTGGTCGGGCAGGGGCGGCAGAATCGACCGCGGGCCCTGTGGGGTCCCCCAGTAGATCAGGAGGTCTTCGTTCTCCAGCTGGTTGTGGTCCTGGGCCACGAAGATGTCGAGGTAGCCGTCATTGTTCAGGTCCAGGGTGTGGATCATGCGCACCGAGCCCGAGCGGGTGACATAGAGGTTGGCCCCGCCGTCCTCGAGCGTTCCGCCGGCGAAGTCCGCGAATTCGGTATGGTGCAGCCAGGCCTGGTGGGACTCGCCCCCGGAGACCCCGCCGGGCCAACAGAGGAAGATCAGGATGACAATGCTCAGCAACGGTCTCATGGATTCACGCTTCTTTCTTTGGGCTTCATCCGGTCTTGAGTTGGAGGGATGCTATGGCATTTGGCGGAAAGGGGTCAAGAGGCGCCGGGCAGGTTATCTTGCCGGCAAACCTGAGGTTCTGCCTTTATCAATTATCGGGCGCGAACCGGCGAAAAATACTGTCTAACCACAAAAGGCACAAAAGCCGCAAGTTGTGTTTTTGTGCCTTTTGTGGCCAATCCCGGTAAACGTCCCACTGCCCAATTCTGCGAAAGACCCCGTGGATAATTCTTTTTGACGTTCCCGGGTAACCCTCGGTTTCAGCGCAGGCGGCAAGGCCGGCGATCCTCGCGAAATCCTTCCAGCCGGCGGCGGACCGGCGCCCTTTACAAAGATCCGCAAAAATGAGACAAATGCCTGACCCTACGGATGGTCCGACGGCTGACTGAACCCTTCACCGACCGAGGATTGGACAATGACCATTGCCGAACTGATCATGGAGGATGCACGAGCCCGCAACCTGCGCCATTTCTTTGGCATTCCCGGGGGCGGCAGTCCCTTGGACCTGATGGAGGCCGGCCGCAAGCTGGGCGTGGATTTCGTCAGCGTGAACCACGAGTCCTCGGCCGCCATCATGGCCGCCTATTACGGCCTGATGAAGGATACGGCCGGGCTGGCCCTGACCATTCGAGGGGTGGGGGCCGCCAACCTGGTGGGCGGCGCCGCCAACATTCACTTCGAACGGGCCCCCATGGTGGCGGTCTGCGAAACCTGTCCTCCGGCCACCGCCGGCTACGAGATGGTCCAGCACTGCGACCAGTTGAGCCTCTTCAGCGGAATTGAACGCTATCGGGAGACGCTTTCGACGGAGAATGCGCCGCTGGCGGTTCAGGAGGCCAGCTACCGCGCCACCGAGGGCCGGCCGGGTCCGGCTCTGCTCAACTTTCCCGCCGACCTGGGCAGTGCGGAGTGCGGTCCACCGCTTCCCCCGCGGGCGCGCACTGCGGCAGCCTCCGCGCCGGAGCATGAAATCACGGCCTGCAGGGAGTTGCTTTCCAAGTGGCGCAAGCCTCTGATCATTGCCGGAGCCGACGTGGTGCGGGACGATGCCACCGGGGAACTGCTCTCCCTGGCGGAGAACCTGGGAGCCGCCGTCCTGGTGACCATGGAAGCCCGCGGCGTCTTTCCCGAATCGCATGATCGCTGGGCCGGGGTCTTCGTGGGGATCTACTCTCCGGGAATCATCGAGTCCAGAGCTTTTGAGAATGCGGATGGAGTGCTGCTGCTGGGCGTGGACGCCCTCATGACCCACGGGCCCTGGAAGTGCGGCTTGCCCACGGCGGAAGTGCTCAGCTCCCCTGAGTATCGATCCCTTTCCCAGCAACCCGGGGCCCGGGTCAACGGCAACCTCAAGAGCGTGCTGCCGGCACTGGCGCCCCAGGCCCGCGCGGGCTTCCACGGCCGCGAGGTCCAGGCGCTGCGCCAGGAGGTACTTCCCGCCTTCAAGCGGCCCGGTCGGGCCAGGCTGGCTGCCCAGGACATTATCGAGATCTGCCGAAGCGTGCTGCCTACGGATGGAATCCTCATTTCCGAGACGGGAGTCTTTATCTGCATGCTGGAGCATCTCTGGCTGGCCGACCAGCCGGGCACCTACTACGGGACGTCAGGGGGGCGCACCATGGGACTGACCCTGCCGGCCATCTGCGGCGCCCGCCTGGCCGATCCCGATACGCCCATGATCGGTCTGGGAGCCGACGGCAGTCTCCTGATGCGCCTGGGAGAGCTGGAAGTGCTGGCACGCACGGGGGGCACCGTGCCGCTGGTGATCGTGAACGATCAGGCCCTGGGGACCATGAAAGCCCGCCAGAAAATTCGCAGCCTGCCCGACTATGGTCTGGATCTGCATCCGGTGCAGTTTGCCGAGGTGGCCAGGGCCTGCGGACTGAAGGCGGCCACCGTGGACACGCCCGAGGACTTCGAGCGCGAACTGGGAGCCGCCATGACCGCCGGCTGCCCGACGCTCATCGACGCTCGGGTGGACCCGCTGATCTACCAGGACAGCTTCGGCCGCACCGTGGGGATGAAGTGACAGCAGGGAGTGAGGAAGACATGGTCCGTCCATCGCCTCGCTCGGAGGGGTTCTCCCCTCAGCACACTCGATTCCGTCCGGAGTTCCTGGACTTTCGCCGCGGAATTCGTGTCGGAAATCTGGATGACGACGAACGCATCACCCGCATTCTGAAGGTCGCCCTGGAGGCTAGGTACCGGCAGCCCTTCGTCACCGAGCGCTGGGGCCGCGGGGTCTACTGGCAGTGGATCGGGTTCCTGGCCAAGGCCAATCGGGCCGCCAAGCCCCTCTCCTCCAAGGTCAGCTTCGGGTGCGCCAAGTTTTTCCTCATGGTCGATACCGATGAGGGGCGCTTCAAGTGCGGGCTGCAGGTGGAGCGGGGCTTGCTGGAGGCTCCCCCCGGACAGGAACGCTTCCGATTGAGGGACGACTGGGATTGGCACCGGCTGATGCGGGCGCTGAAGCCCAGGGGGGGCATGGAAAGGGAACTGAAGCGGCTGGTGTTGCGGGAGGGTTTCCGGGTGCAGGCCGGCGGTTGGCGCTCTGACCTGTTTCGCTACTGCAAGTCGAACCTACCCCCGGCGTCCCGGCTGCGGGCCGGCCTGGAGCAGGCCCCGGGAGACGCCTGGGCCGGGTTCCTGCTCTATTTCCCCATGGACGAGGATACCGTCCGGGGAACTTCCGGAACCGACCTGGTGGAATCCATGCTGGCCATCTACGAGGAAGTGACCCCCGCCATGCGGTTGTGCATCCAGACACCGCTGTAAACCAGCCATCAATAAAGGGATATCCATGCAAACACCCATCGACTCCTCTCAATTTCGCAGAATCATGTCCCGCTTCGCCACCGGTGTCACCGTGGTCACCACCCGGTCGGGCCAGGAAGTCCACGGGCTCACCTGCAACGCCTTCTGCTCCATCTCGCTGAACCCCTGCACGGTCATGGTGAGCGTGGCCAAGGACGCCCGCTCCTGGCCCCTCATCGACCGCAGCCGGCTCTTTGCCGTCAATATATTGAGCGAAGATCAGACCATGATCTCCGATCGCTTTGCCGGACGTCACCGGGACAAGGACGACGACCGCTTCGAGGGCATCGAGTGGACCACGGGGGTTACCGGAGCACCGATCCTGGAGGGGACCCAGGGGTACCTGGACTGCCGGGTGGCCCGGGCCTACGACGGCGGAACCCACACGCTTTTCCTGGGGGAGGTGGTCGGCCTGAACCTGGACGAATCCCGGCCGCCTCTGGTCTTCTACGGATCGCGCTACAGGGGAGTCGACAGCCTCAAGGCGTTGTGAGCTGAAACCGGCGCGACGACCCCGGCCGGACCAACCCGGCATGGGGGGTCGTTCTAGAAGAGCCCCACTACCTTTCCTTCCTCATCCAGATCGATCTGGTTGGCGGCGGGCTGTCTGGGCAGACCCGGCATGGTCAGAATGTCACCGCAAATCACCACCAGGAATTCAGCTCCGGTCGCCAGGCGCACATCCTTGACCGGCAGGACGTGTCCGCTGGGGGCGCCTCTCAGCAGCGGGTCGGTGGAGAAGGAGTACTGGGTCTTGGCGATGCAGACCGGAAAGTGCCCGAATCCTTCCTTCTGGTAGCGCCGGATCCTGGCCCGTATCCGGGTGTCGGCGACCACCTCGGAGGCGCCGTAGATTCGGGTGGCCACCTTGGTGATCTTTTCCCAGAGAGAATCCTGCTCGTCGTAGACGAATCTGAAATTGGCGCGAGTGGTGGCGATGGTTTCCACTACCGTTTGCGCCAAATCCAGGGATCCCTGGCTGCCCCGGGCCCAGTGGTCACAAGCCACCACCGGCACCGAGTGGTGGTCCATGCGGTTCTTGAGGAGTGCGATCTCCGCCGGGGTGTCGTGGGTGAATCGATTGATGGCCACCACGCAGGGAAGACCGTAGTGGTTGCGGATGTTGTTCAGGTGCCGTTCCAGGTTGGGAATTCCTTTTTCCAGGCTCTCCAGGTCTTCCCGGTCCAAGGCGGTCTTGTCGGCTCCCCCGTGAAACTTGAGGGCGCGCAGGGTGGCCACCAGCACCACCAGGTCGGGGCGGAGTCCGGCCTTGCGGCACTTGATGTCCACGAATTTCTCGGCGCCCAGATCGGCTCCGAATCCGGCCTCGGTCACCAGGTAGTCGGCCAGCCCCAAACCGGTGAGGGTAGCGATCACCGAGTTGCAGCCGTGGGCGATATTGGCGAAGGGCCCGCCGTGCACCAGGGCCAGGTTGTTTTCCAGCGTCTGCACCAGGTTGGGTTTGAGGGCCTCCTTGAGCAGCACGGCCATGGCTCCATGGGCGTTCAGGTCGGCGGCTCGGATGGGTTTCCTGGCATGGGTGTAGCCGACGGTGATGTTGCCCAACCGCTGCTTGAGCTCCTGCAGTGAACGGGAGAGGCAGAGAATGGCCATCACTTCCGAGGCCGCCACGATTTCAAAGCCGCCTTCCCTGGGGTAGCTGTTGCCCACCCCTCCCAGACCCAGGACGATGCGACGCAGGGCGCGGTCGTTGAGGTCCACCACCCGATTCCAGGTCAGGCGGCGAAGATCCAGGTCAAGGCGGTTCCCCTGGTGGATGTGGTTGTCCAGCATGGCGGCCAGGAGATTGTGCGCCAGGCCCAGGGCGTGAAAGTCGCCCGTAAAGTGCAGGTTGATGTCTTCCATGGGAACCACCTGGGCCATCCCGCCCCCGGCGGCGCCCCCCTTCATGCCGAAACAGGGTCCCAGGGAGGGCTCGCGCAGGCAGATCAAGGCCTTCTTGCCCAGGCGGTTGAGCGCGTCACCCAGCCCCACCACTGTGGTGGTCTTGCCTTCTCCCGCCGGCGTGGGGGAAATGGCCGTCACCAGGATGAGCTTTCCCTTCTTCCGGTCGCGCGAACCGGAGTCCAGGGCGTTCGGCGACAGCTTGGCCTTGTAGTGGCCGTAGGGTTCCAGTTGGTCCTCGGGAATCCCCAACTGTTCCCTGGCCAGGTCCACCACGTTTCTCAGCGTGGCTCGGCGGGCGATCTCGAGGTCGGTGTTCAAGGGTGGGGTTCCTCCAGGTCGAATCTTGGTTGGCTCGTTGTGCTCCAGCCCTTCAGCGCCGCCGCTATGGCTTGACGTCAGCACCCCAACGGGGTTTATTTGACGGCGTCCGGGGCAGCGCAAGGCCGGTGTCGCCTCGGAAACCAGTTTTCGTTCCCGGTCGAGCGCACCGTGCCATAATACGGAAATCCGCCAGTTGCTTCAATTCCAGGAGGTTACCCTGTGCCCAGCGTCATGATCTTCATCCAGTTTCTGCAAGACCCCAACGGCCCCCATGTGAAACTGCTGCGCGAGGCCGGGCTGGAGGTCCGTTTCCCTCCCAGGCCGGACATCACCGACGAGGAGGAAAACATCCGCGTGCTGCAGGGGATCTCGGCCACTATTGCCGGTGGAGAGCCCTACAGCCGGCGGGTGATGGCCGCCCTGCCCGATCTGAGAGTGATCTCCCGCTGGGGAGTGGGGGTCGACCGCGTCGATCTGGAGGCGGTGACCGGCAGCAACGCGGTCGTCGCCATCACCCCCTCGGCCAATCACGAGGCGGTGGCCGAGCATGCGGTGGCGCTGCTGCTGGCGGTGAGCCGTTTTCTGGTGCAGAGGAACGACGAAATCCACCGGGGCCTCTGGGAGCGAAGGTGCTCGCTGCCGCTTCGGGAAAAGACCCTGGGCCTGGTTGGGCTGGGACGCATCGGGCGGAGCGTGGCCGTGAGAGCCGAGGCCTTCCGCATGCGGCTGCTGGCCCACGAAGCCTATCCGGATCGGGAGTTCGCTCAAAGGCACGGAATTGAGCTGGTCGACCTGGACACCTTGCTGGCCCGTTCCGACTACGTGACGCTGCACGTACCCCTGACCGAAGAGACCCGCGGGCTGATCAACCGCCGGACCCTTTCGCGGATGAAGCCGGGAGCCCTTCTGGTCAACACCTCCCGCGGCGGGCTGGTGGTAGAGGAGGACCTGGTGGATGCATTGAAGAGCGGCCACCTGGGCGGGGCCGGACTGGACGTTTTCGTGCAGGAGCCCATCCAGGGGGACCATCCCTTGCTGGAACTCGACAACGTCCTGGTCAGCGATCACACGGCCGGCATCGACACCCGATCGGTGGAGGCCATGGCCGTGGATGCGGCCCGGAACATCGTGGAGCTCTATCGCGGGGGGTGGCCGGCCGCGGCGGTGGCCAACCCGGCCGTCCGTGAAACCTGGAAGTGGTAAGGCCGTCCGGAGGACAGCAAGATCCGCCAAGCGGACCCACGCCGAGACAAAGGAGATTTCCACCAAGGGAAACGAAGAACGACGAAGGGGCACCAAGAACGACCAAAATTGATGATCTGACAGTTCACTCCGCCGCCGCGGCGGTCCGTGCCAGGGAGGCGCGAAGGATCTCCCGGTCGTTGCGGGCGAAGATGTGGCGGTTGGCGTAGGCAGGGTGGGACCAGTTGACGGCGCCGGCCTGGCGCCGGCCGATTCCCCCGCGGGAGGTGGGAGCGATCAGGTGGGTCCGGTCGATCTCACGGTAGCCTGAAGGCGACAGCCTGGCGATGATCAGCTCGCCCCGGTCGTTGGAGATGAAGTATCGATCCTGGTGGCGAACCAGAAAGGCCGTGGCCCAGCGCGCCTTTTCCCCCGTCACCTCCAGTGTTTCCCACAGCCGCTTGCCGGTGCTGGCGCTCAGCCCCCTGAGGTGTCCGTAGCTGCAAACCCCATAAAGGGTGTCCCCGTCGATCACCGGCGTGCTGATGAGGGAGTGGAGCGTGTCGGTGTCGATTTCGCTGTCGCTCTTGCCTCGCCAGAGCAGTCGGGCTGCCGGGGGCTGGCGGTCCAGCTCCAGCATCATGGACCCGTTCACGAAAGCGCTGACCAGGAGTCGCGAGCCGCTGAACACGGGGGTGGCCACCGACAGCCCCTTGTCGGACCGAAAGGGTTGTTGCCAGAGGACCTCGCCCGTCGCGGGATCGAGCGCGCTCACCGCCTTGGGGTGCCAGAGGATCAGTTGCCGGCGTCCGCCGGCCGAGATGAGGATCGGGGGGGCGTACCCGGGTTCCGAGTCCGAAGGCAGCGCTCGCCAGAGCTCCCGGCCGTTCTTCTTGTCGAAGGCCACCACCTTGGCTCCGTCCTGCCCGCCCACCACGGCGATCAGGCGAGGCCCGTCCACCAGGGGAGCTCCCACCATGCCCCAGACGGGGACCTCGGTTCCATAATCCCGCACGAAGTCCTTTTGCCACACGATCTCGCCGTTGTCGGTGCGGAGGCAATAGAGCGCGCCCTTGGCTCCCAGGACATAGACTCGACTGCCGTCCACGGTGGGTGTGGCCCGGGGCCCGATGGCATAGCTTCCCGAAAGCCCGGTGTAGTCCGCCTTCCAGGAGCGGCTCCAGAGTTGGCGGCCGCTCTTCTCGTCCAGCGCCAACACGCGTTCGGTTCCCTGGCGGGCGGTTTCCGCCAGAAAATCCAGCACGAAGACGCGCCCCTCGGCCACGGCGGGCCCGGCGTAGCCGCTACCCAGGGACTCCCGCCATTGCACTTGCAGGCCCGACGGGGGAAATCGCTCCAGAATGCCATCTTCGAGCCAGACGCCCAACCGTCCCTTGCCCCGCCATTCGGGCCAGTCCTCGGCCCAGCTCGAAGTGACCAGACAAGTGGCCAGCAGGAGCAGGGCGGAAGCGCATCTTGGGAAAGGGAAGGGGACGCTCATGGTGTCTTGCATGGGCTGCCGCCAGTGGCATGGGGGCGGTTTCAGCGCATGTGCCAGGGCAAGGTCAGGGGTTTGGCGCTGTTCAACTCGCCGTAACCGATGCCGGTGGTCCCCTTGGGGTCGGGACCGAAGTAGCGGTCGTCCAGGGGATCGGCGGCCGGCTGAAAGCGAATGTCACAGGAGAGCCGCACCCGTCCGGCCCGCGACCGATTGTCCAGGGATCCGTGCAGGGTATGCATGCCGAAGACAACCAGGTCCCCCGGGCCAAAGTCGGCGGTCAGGAGCCTGGTCCGGCGCTCCCGGGCCAGCTCCACCGGGTGTGGGTCCACCATCACTCTGGGCGAAGAAGTGGAGTTGTAGTCGATGGCGCTGGCTCTCTCGATCAGGTCCGTGAACCGGTTGGAACCCTCGACCACCACCAGCGGGCCTTCCTCGATGGTCACCTCGCCCAGGGCCAGCCACACGGTGTGAATTCGCTGGGAGCCCCTGGCAAAGAAAGGATGGTCGTAGTGGAGGCCGGTGGAGCGTCCGGGGACGGCCACCCGCAGAAAGATGTAGTCGTGAGGTCTGCTGGGCTGCCCCAGCACCTGGTCCATGATTCCGCGAAGCTCCCCGCCATGGGTCAGCCCCCGAATTCCCGGGCCTTCGCTGACCGCCTTCCAGAAGGCGCCCAGACCCTCCGGCCGCTCCTGTCTACGGCTGGTCCCGGTAAAGATGCCCTCGATGGCCGGAGGGTGGATCTCGCCGACCTCCACCAGGGCTTCCAGGGTCTCCCGGCGCGCGGCCATCACCTGCTCGTAGTCCAGAGCCTGTCTCAGCAGCAGGTATCCGTCGTTGCGGAGCCGCCGCTGCAACTCGCTGGGATCGTCCAGGCAGGAGGAGCTGTCGCTCAGCTCGCCAACAATATCCTGGGGAATTTCCTGTTCCTGAACCACGCACTCTAGCATCGCGGGAGCACCTCCAGTCTTGATCGGAGGGCCATTGTATCCGGAAACACCTGGGAGGAAAAGTGGAACTGTCGATACGGGCAACCGGTGCTTGTCGGGCCGTTTTCGCCTGGGGTATACTGGCGTGTCAAGAGTAACGCCGACATTCAGGCTCGAAGCCGGGAACTTCCGGGAATTCACCATGTTCGACAGCAGCAGGCTGCGCGTGCTTTTCTCTCGTCCGGTCCCCAAGGGGGCGCCGGCAAGTTCGCCTCGGCCGGCCCGCGGCGCGGGGAGGTCGGGCCTCCATTGCTGGTTGGGTGCATTGCTGCTGGCGCTGGCAGGTACCGCCGATGCGGCGCAAGGCGAGGTTCGACAGCCGGGTTTGGCGCCGGAGGAGTTGAAGGGGACCCAGTTCAAGCTTGACGGATTCAGCTCGGAAGGAAACCCCGAGGGCCTCACGCTGCTCTTCCGGAACGAGAGGGAATTCAACGCCACCAGGACCCTGTCGGAGGATCTTCCCCTGGACAATTCAGGGAGTTATACCTACCGCAGGACGGGCCCCGACACGGCAATTCTGACCACAACCTCCGCCAGTCCCGGTCAGGAGACCTGCAGCACCCTCCTCCACTTCACTTCGGCCACGGGCGGCACCTACACCGGTTGGTGCAACCAGGGGCTCAGCAGCACGGGACAGTTCCAACTGGCGGTCGAGGACCCCTTCTGCCTTTCCCTGTGGGACGGCTTGCCCTGCGCCACCGTGGCCAACCTGCCCCAGGTCTACCTGGGCACCCAGGGGGAAAGCACCGCCACTACCGAAGTGGTCATCGCCAACAGCGATCCCAACCCCAGCGCCTGCGAGGTCGCCCTGCTGTTTCACCAGGGCACTTCAGAGGGTCCGGCGGTGTCGTTCAACGGCCAGCCCATGGACCGGAACCTCTTCCAGGCCACCATTCCCAGGGAAGGCGCCGAGATCGTGGCTCTGACCACCACCGAAGCGCAAGACCTGGTGACCGGGGCCGTCTATGTGTACGCACGCTCTCCCTGCACGGCCGCTTCCTTGCATGTCCAGGGACGTTCCCTGATCGAGAACCGGAACAGCGGTGAAATCGAGGAGTTGCTGTCGGTAGCAGGCCAATCCCCCCGCGACTGGCTAGGGGACGGGGATTGCCGGGTGCTGACTGCCATATTCGGCAATGGGCGCAATGTCAGCCTGGCCTCGGTCACCGCCCAGCCGGGAAGCGCCGCTCCCGCCGGCACCACGCTCCGATTCCGGACCTTCGACGTCAATGGGAGGCTTGCAGGCAGCGCCCCCGATCTGGCTGTTTCCGGGGCCCGGCACTCCTCCGAGCCCTGGGAATTCGACCAACCGCGGATCATCGAAATGTGTCTGGAAATTCCGGGGACCAGCAACTTTCAGACCGCCCTCATGGCTTTCGGATCCAAGACGACCAGCCTCAGAACACAGGTGACCGCCGAGAGCTTCGTGGACGCCTACCGGGTGGGAGACCTTACCGCCTGGTCGGCTGCCGCCACCGCCGGGAATTGAAGGGGAAGATTCCTTCACTCCTCATCCGCCTCACTGGCCAAACGTTCATAGACCTGCCTGGCCTCATCGAACTGCCCCAGAACGTGGGCTGTCTCTTCGGATGATCTCCAATCCGGCCACTCCTCGGCCTGCTGCTTGAGGCGGTCGATCCATCGCATGAAATATTCCGCCGAGCGACGGCTGCGAATCTTGCCCTCACCAACGTAGACCCGGATGACATTGGTAGCGGCCATGGGATAGCCGGTCTCCAGGGGATGGGAACGGCGGGGCCCGGTGACCGTCAGGCTGAACCAACTGCTGTCCCTGACATCGAGCCCCTCCTTGATGGAGACCGAGGCCTGCCCTTCGGTGAGAGGGAACTCCTTGAGCGCCTCACCGTTGCGAAAGAGGGTCACCCTTTCCAAGGGGGCGATAGACCAGACGGTGGCCTCCAGGTTGACGGTCCCGCCTTCCCGGGGCAGTTCCAGCCGGTCCCCCGGCATCCGGCCGTCGATGCGGAAGTCCAGCAGCGGACCGCTGCTGATGAAGGTTTTTCCCTGTCGCACCGACTCGATCCAGGATTCCGCCGACAGCTTGCCCTTCAGGTAGGCGTAGGTCCTGAAGGCCCCGGGCAGGGTGGATCGGTGCAGGTCGGTAATGGCGTCCTCGCCTCCAACCGGCGTGATGCCCAGGTCGTTGTTCAGGGTGTGGTGCCAGACACGCAGGGTGGCCGAGTTGGGCGAGGACCACTCCAGGGTGTCGACCGTGCCCAGGGCCGCGTCCACCGGAAAAGTCCTGGCGTGGGTCAGGCCCCTTTCCAGAGGATCGGTTTCGCCGGAATAGGCGTGAACATAGCCGACCAGCGCCCCTTGAGCTCTGGCTTTGCGAAACATGTCGGTGTTGCTGGGGTAGAGGCTTTCGATGGCAGTGCCTTCATAGCCGGTGGTGAAGGGTGAGATGAGATGGTCTCGAAGTCCCAGCAGCGAGACGTGGCCGTGAAAGGGGGGGCGGTACTCCTCCCCCACGATCACCACCAGGTCGGGATCGGATTGGGAGACCGGGTGTTCGACCCGGTTGGGAACGAAGGCGTCCCAGTCCAGGATGCGGTTGTCCTTGTTGGCGATCAGCTCGCAGACCACATCCTGATCCTCGGCTTTGGCCAGGAACATCAGGTTCTCCAGCGTATTCCGCAGGTTTCCGCCGTAGTTCATGTGCACGTGGGTGGATCCGCTGTACCATCCCTTGGCGGCCATATCGATCATCGGCGACAGCAGCAGGCTGACCCGGGAGACCTCCCCCGCCCGGATCTCCACTTCCTGCCGGGCCGGCCGGTATTCCAACCCCTTGACCGCCTCCAGGGTCACTTTTCCCGGGGGCAGGCTCATCTCGAATTCCCCACCCGTATGGAAAAGAGGCTCTCCCGAGATGCTGACCCGAGCGTAGCTGTCTCCGGGGGGATAGAGCTTTCCGTCGGACGCCCGCCCGTAGATCCGGGCAGCCGTCTTGCGACCGGTGCTCCGGTCCCGCACCTCCGCCCGGAGTGTACCCATAGGACGTTTCCAGTGGTATTTCCTGGGCGCCACCCTCTCCTTGCGGCCGCCGTAAGTCTCCATCAGCCACAACCGGGGCAAGCCGGAACCGGTTGAAAGCAGGGGCTGGTTCGAGATGTAGGCAATCCGCTCTCCGTCCGGCGACCAGCGGGGATGGAAGTGGTCGTAGCCTCCGAAGGTCAACTTGTAGGGCGCCCCGCCGGTAATGGGGAGCACGTAGAGGTGGCTGAACTGGTCGGCTGCGCCACCGGTGGAAGAATAGATGAAGCGCTTTCCATCGCGCGAGACGTGGGGACGGGTCCGGTAGAGGCTCTGCTCCTCGAGGATGGGCTCGGCCCTGGCCATGCCCGGCACCTCGGCCGGCATGCGCCACACGTGTCCCGATCCCAGCGGGACGCCCCGGTTGGATAGCAAGAGCAGCTCACTCCCGTCCGGAGCCCAGGCGGGTTGAATGTGCATGTCCCATTCCCCGAAGTAGAGGCGGTTTTTCCCGTAGGAGTGGTCTCGGGTCAGGGCGGTGGCCGGTCCGGCCCAGTGTCCGTCCCGGATGGGGCGCACGTAGATGTTGAAGTACCCGCTGGGCTCGGTGGAAACGTAGGCCAACCGGTCCCCGTCGGGGGAAAAGACCGGATCGGCGTAGAGGTAGGCGTCGTCGGTCAGGGCATGGGACTCTCCCGTTTCCAGGTTCAGTATTTGAAGCTGAATGGTGCGGCCTCCGTGGTCTGCGGTGTAGACGATCCACCTGCCGTCGGGGGACCAGTCGGGGGAGGAGTGATAGTGCCCATCGTAGGTCAGTTCGAAGGCATCCGAGCTGGCCAGGTCAATCCGCCAGATGGAACCGCTAAGGCTGAAGGCGATCTGCTTGCCGTCCGGAGACCAGGCAGGAGCCCAGGGCGTGGCCGAAGGAGCCGGCGGGAGGTAATAGTTGTGCATGTAACCGCCACCGTGCCCGGCGGCGGAATAGGTCCCGCCGGGCCGGGGCGATGCTTGACGTGTTGGCTCTGGGGGTTGAGGGTCGCGGGAACAGCCGGTGGAGACCAGGCTTCCCAGGGCCAGCAGCAGGATCCGGAAGAGAGGAGACATCCGAGATGCCAGGTTCATGATCGGGCCTTTCTTTTCGATCCGCACGGGGTCCGGCCAGTTTATTACAACCGTTACCGACTGAAGCCGCTTTTTGCCGGGCTTGTGATCGCCGAGACGGTGAGCTGAAACAACCGCCTGCGCCTGGTGGCTGGAAACCGGTTCAAATTCGAGCACTGGCAGAAACTTGACTCACATCGATGCACAGGATGCACGGGATTCATTCTGGAAACGGCCGGCTTGTAGTCCTGGGCATCCGTGTTGCTTGGGACAAAACGTTTGAATTCGAGGTTCGGTTCGCCGAAACGCATGAGGCGTTCCACCTGAAATCCGCACGCGATCATCGCAGGAGTCAGCCTCTCGTTCAGCAACCTCCCGGCTTGATGATCCTGTGCATCGATGTTGAATGAATGGTCCTTCTCGATGGATCGGCTCCGTCGCGGGCGTCCCGCACGCATCCTCTCCTGCCGGTTGGCGCTCAGATTCCCCGCGAT
The DNA here is from genome assembly GCA_028875575.1 of Acidobacteriota bacterium. NCBI lineage: Bacteria > Pseudomonadati > Acidobacteriota > Acidobacteriota bacterium. The sequence goes on along the minus strand of JAPPDF010000041.1, from coordinate 20,511 downwards.
GCCGCAGCCAGCCACTCTGTCGGCGGGAACCGCATCGGCCCAGCCGAAGCAGAGCCATGGCGCTGTTGCCGGTCGATCCCGGTGGAGGAAATGGGAGAGGCTGTGCCAGGAATTTTGCGGGCGGCACGCCCGCGCTGCCGGGGGCCATCATCCCATGACGCCGGCGCACGAAAGGAGATCCATCGGTCTTCGTTTCCATTCGTGGTTCGTCTCTCTTGGCGGTCGGCTCTCTCACTTCGAATGTGCCTCCCCGTCGTGGTGAGGCGGGATCGGGCTCGCCGAACCGCATCCCGTTTTCCGGGGTTTCCCCGCTGTTTTCCGGTTGGCCTGACGGATTCTATGGGGTATCTTCAGGGCAGCCTGGGCCGGCGGAAATGAGTCGAGGAGGCGACATGATCCTGAGAGCCTGGATGCGTTCGAGCCTGATGCGGGGTCTGGTGTGCGGGGTGCTGGCTTCCATGGCTGTACTCCCGTTTTGGAGAGGCAGTGGGAGCAGGCCATCCGGGGCCGCGTTGCCTCCCGCCATTGCCGGGGTTGCGGGCACCGCATCGGCGGCCCCATCAAGTGCCGAGGAATGGACCGATTTCAGAGGGCCGAGGCGCGACGGCCACTATCGGGGAGCCCCCATCCTCACCCGTTGGCCCGAGCAGGGATTGAAGCCCCTCTGGCGTCGGACCGTCGGCGGCGGATACGCCTCCCTGGCGCTGGCTGAGGGGCGGGCCTTCACCATCGAGCAGCGCGACTCCCGGGAAGTGGTGGCGGCTTACGATATACGGACGGGAGATGAGATCTGGACCCATTCCTGGGAGGCCTTCTTCGACGAGTCCCTGGGCGGGGACGGGCCTCGGGCCACTCCCACCTGGCACGAAGGCCGTATCTACGCCCTGGGCGCCACCGGAGAGCTGCACTGCCTGGATGCCTCCGAGGGGCGTTTGATCTGGTCTCGGAACATTCTGCGGGACAGTCGGGCCAAAAACCTGACCTGGGGCATGTCCGCTTCGCCCCTGATCGTGGGTGAGAAGGTGATTGTCCTGCCGGGAGGCTCCCGTGGCAGATCGGTGGCTGCCTACCACAAAGAGACGGGGAATGCGTTGTGGAAATCGCTGAGTGACAAGCAGGCCTACACCTCTCCCATGTGGGTGACCCTTGCCGGACAACCCCAGCTTCTGATCGTGAGCGCCAGGCGGATGATGGGCCTCTCGGGCGAGGATGGGTCTCTCCTCTGGGAATTCCCCTGGATCACCGACTATGACGTCAACGTCGCCCAACCGATTGTGTTGGGGCAGGGTCGGGTCTTTATCTCGGCGGGCTACGGCCACGGCGCGGCGCTGGTGCAGGTGAAAAGGACTTCCGGAAGTTTTGAGGCCAGCGCGCTGTGGCAGAATCGCCGCATGAAGAACAAGTTCACCTGCTCGGTGCTGAAGGACGGATTCATCTACGGGCTGGACGAAGGAATCCTGGCCTGTATCCGGGCCGAGACCGGCGAGCTCAGGTGGAAGGGTGGCCGGTACGGGCATGGACAGCTTCTGTTGGCCGGGGACCACCTTGTCGTTCTGACCGAGTCGGGCGAGCTGGTGCTGGTCAAGGCCGATCCCGAGCGGCAGCAGGAGCTGGCCCGCTTCTCCGCGATTCGTGGCAGGACCTGGAATCACCCTGCCATCTCCGAAGGACTGCTGCTGGTACGAAATTCCCAGGAAATGGCCTGCTTCGACCTGGCTTTGAGATAGCGTCATGGCCAAGGCCCGGTCCATTGTCGAGGCGCTTCGCAGGGCAGGAGTCACCGACCTGGTGGGGCTGCCCGACAACAGCTCGGCGGCCCTGTTCTCCCTGCTGAAGGATGGCGGGGAGCCGGTCATCCGCCTGGTCACCCGCGAAGGGGAGGCTTTCGCCATGGCAGCCGGGCTTTGGATGGGAGGCCGGGTCCCGGCCGTCCTGATTCAGAACACCGGCTTGCTGGAGAGCGGAGACAGCTTTCGCGGCACGGTTCTGCGGATGAGGATCCCGCTCCTCTGCCTGATCACCTTCCGGGGTTATGCCAAGCTGGAACGCGTCGGGCCGCGACCCGGCAAGCTCGACCCGCATCTGTTGAGCCGTCCCGACGTGGATTCGGCGGCGCTGCTCACCGAACCCACATTGCAGGCCTGGGGATTGCCTTTCGACTATCTCCACGAGGAGCAGGACGTTCCCAAGGTCAAAGCCTGGGTCGAAAAGGCGCATCGTCTGTCGACTCCGGTCGCCCTGCTGGTAACCCGGGACATGAATTCAGATTGAGACCGCCTCGGGCGGTCCAACCCTTCCAGCGGCCTCCCTTGCATCCTGCCTCCCGGGAGAATCCATGCCCGACAGCCTGAAGGTCACCCGCCAGAAGCGGAGCGGATTTTTTGCCGACTGCAGCCGGCAGGAGTTTGAGCGACGCCTGGAACGGCTCCGGGAGGAGATGGAGCGGTCGGGCGTCGACGGACTGCTGCTGACGCAGCAGACCAACGTGCGCTACGCCACTGGATTCTATGAAGTAGGCTGGATCGTGCCCGCCTACTTCTACACGGCCTTCATCCCGAGAAGGGCGGACCTTCCTCCAGCCGTTTTCTGCCCCGAAGGATGCCAGATTCAGGCCGAGGCCGCCTGGGTGAAGACCGTGGTCCGATGGGACTTTCCGGTGGGATTTTATACCGGCAGCGTCGGCGAGAGCCTGGTGCGAGCCACGGCATCCTGGTTGGGGAAGCTGGGCCTGAGACGGGCCCGCGTGGCCACCGAGCTGAGCGCCCACTTCCGCATGGGACTATCGGTGGAATGCTTCGATGGCATTCGGGCAGCCTTGCCAGCGGTTGACTGGGTGGATTGCGGGGAAATCATGTGGGCCGTGCGCCGTATCAAGTCCCCGGAAGAGGTGCGGCGGTTGCGGGAGGCGTGCCGCATCTCCTGTTTGGGGGTGAAGGCCGGTTTCGAGGCCATGAGCAAGGGTAAGACCGAACGGGACATCGCCAACGTCATGTCGGCCCGGATGCACGCCGAGGGTGGCAGCCAGATCCACTTTCTGGCTCTCTACGCGGGGCCCGACAGGGCCCTGTGGGCCGATTCCACGCCTCGGCGGGAGATGGTCCTCGGTCCGGGAAGCTTGCTCCAGTTTGACGGCGGCTGCACCTATGACGGCTACTTCGCTGATTTCAAGAGGTTTGCCTGCCTGGGAGAACCGACCGCCGATCAACGGCACGGCTTCGAGATCGCCAGGGCCAGCGAGGAGGCGGCCATTGAGGCAGTCAAGCCGGGCGCGAGCCTGGGGGAGGTCTATGAAGCTTCCCAACAGGTCATTCGAGACGCGGGCCATCCCGACTTCGTGGACTGGTGCCAGGCCATGGGCTGGTCCAGCATCGGGCACAGCCTGGGACTGGACATCCACGAAATGCCGGGGATTTCCATCGGCAGCCGAACCCGGATCGAACCCGGCATGGTGCTGTGCGTTGAGCCATTCTTCTACCACCGGGGCGGGTATCCCCTCTGGGAGGTGAGCAACAAGTACGGACTGGAGGACGTGGTGCTGGTGACGGAAACCGGCCATGAGGTCCTGACACCGGAGTCGATCGTCAGCCGGGACATCTGGGTGGCCTGAGAGCTTCGGGCGGGGCAATACGGGGATCGCTTGGACGAGATCGATGCCGTCGGGGTCAGGCGGTTCAAGCGACCAGTGATTGGCAGTGCTCCCGACCTGCCGCGCGGATCACTCGAGAGCTAAACGACGGATCCTATGAACTTTCGGGAGCAGGCACTCGGTCCCGCTAACCCGGTTGACTCCAATGTGGAACATGGAAATACAGGATGGACAGGACTAATGGTACGAGGGGCTGCTGCGCAGCTCGCAATCTCTAAGTTGTAAAGTACTATTTATAAAAGAGTTACTACGGGTCAGTCTGCTGCAATGCCCTCACTGTTTCCTTCTTTTTGAAAAGGAATCCACTGGATCCTTCAAGATCTGGCGGGAAACCGAAAAGGCTTGTCTGAATTTTGCAGCTTGTTCAGCGCCATTCCTTGGCGCGCTCGGAGAAGATCGTGCCCCCGCTTTCGAGCCATTGTGAAAACCCAATGGTCCCGTTCGCGGTCAGGCAAGTGATGGCTGAATTCATGGCCCTCCGCAGTGCATTGCCGGCGGGCGTGTAGGGATAGCTGAAGGCCCCCCATTCGCTGCCCTCCGTGTCGATGGCGGTCACGCGCAGGGCCGGTGTGTCGCGTGCAGTTACCCGGTTGCCCAGCTCCCCCCGTGCGACGGCATCCACGACACCCTCCAGCAACGCACTGAGCTGCTCGCTGTCGCTGTTGAAATAGAGCACTTCGGGGTGGTTATCCCCGGCCGGTGCCAGGCGGACACGGGTAGCAATGGCGACAGAACCTGTGCCGGCGGCTATGCGCAGAACCGCCCCGCTGTCGGGCTCTCCGGCGATCAAGACATCGCCGCCGGCCAGCTGCACTTGCGTCCCGCCGCGGAGGACGCCCTCGGCATCGATGATGCCGGTCAGCTCCAATAGCCGTTTCTCGCCCGTAGTGCCCCGCAGCACGCCCACGCTATGTTCTGACGTCAGATCGGCATGCCGGTTGATGGCACTCTCGGAGCGCACCAACAGCGATTGGCGGAAGCTGATATGGGCCACGCCGAAGCGAATCACTTGGCGCCAGTTTGCATCCCGCGTGCGTTCAGGCAACGCGGTGATGCCGCCACCCACCATGTCGTAACGTTCTTGCGCTGCTTTGAGCCAGATCCCGGAGAAGGGATTGCCGATCCCCAACGTGTCGAAGCTCAGCTTTCCCTTAGAAAACGTCTCGAGGGCAGCGACCAGGTCCGGCTCATAGCCCATCGGTTGGTGGACCGCCAACGCGACCGAGTAACTTATCGGATTGAAATCGGTATAGAAACCGTAATTGACGCGCATGGCCGGTGATTCAGCCAGCATTTCCCGGCTCGCTTCGCAGGCCGCCGCGGTCGCGCCCTCTGGGGTCCCTGAGCCAGTGCCGCATCCGGCAGGCGGGCAATCCATGTAGAATCCGGCGCCAACCAGCACCGGCAGACTGTGGATCACGACCCTCTTGACGAAAGCCCTCTTGCGCTGCGGCAATCCGGTGGCCGGACTGTGCGCCCAGTAGTAGAGAAAGCTTTCCCCGAACGTGTCCGCAACGCTAACCACGTCCCGGCCCTGAAGGGCTGCGTTTAAATCGGCATCCAACTCGGATTCGCTGAGGCCGTTCCCCTGGCTGTAGGGGTGGCCGGTGAACAATGTATTGCCATAGTTGTCCAAACCGAATACGTAAATCGAGTTGCTCCTCCAGCGCGGATCGGTTGACAGGGCGACAGTGCCAAAGTACCCCTGCGATTCCAGATCGAGCGCGGCACAACGGACAAACTCCTGAAGTTTCTCAGGAGAAGGATCGGCCTCAAGACTCCTGGCGTTGACTTCATCCCTCCGGCACGCGGCCGGGATGTCGCGGGGGTAGACACCGGCACCGATCGCAGCCGGGGTCCCCTCCCAGACGAGGCTCTTGAAGTAGGCAAACTTCGGTTCATCCCGGCCCGTCTCCGGGTTGGTGAAGGAGTAATACATCCAGCCCTCGCCGAAGTCGCTCACGATACGATGCTGTTCCTTGAACCAGTCATTGCCGAAGCCATCGATCAGGAGCCCCCACGGAGTCCCTTCCCTCGATGGATCGGGGGGGTAGACGAAGGTTGTAGCCTGATGGCTTATGGGGGTCACTTCGTCGACGACGACATAGATCGGGCCGCTTCTCCAATGCTCGTCCTCATGAAAGGCCCTGCGGGCTTGCTCAAACCCCACTTCCTGAACGAACTCGTAGGCGCATTGAACGAACGCCCGAACGTCCTCCGGTGTGCGTACAGCGCTTGCGGATATGGAGCGATCCGAACAAGACAACGGTTCAGCGCCCCCCTGGGCAACGAAAGCCGGAACGGCGGCATGGAGCAAGATCAGGAAAATCAGAAATGGAGAGCGATTTCCTTTCATGATCGTTCCATCCTTCTGTACTCGTCAGGCCGATCCACGCAATACTAGCGCTGTCGGGGTCGGCAGGCAGTTTAACGGAAGTAAGACGCTCTTTTGTTTTTTTCGCGTTCAGAAGTTGAGGGCAGACAGGTGGTTTAAGGGGAATTTTCTCTTTCTGGCTGTTGCGGCGCGTGCAGCCCACACCATCAACCAACAATCCTGTAAATCCTGTCTATCCATGTAAATAGGCCATGGACTCCTGCTTGATCATGAAATGGTTTCACGCCACCCGACGCCCGGGCGTTGTTTCAGGGCAGGGTGTCTTGTGTCTCGGTTCCGTCGGGCGTACAATCGGTTCCACTTGCGACCGCGACGGGACTGCCGGAGGGAGGTAGGATCATGCGAATCGTCCTCATAGCCATCACCGCGATCGGCCTTTGCGTGGCCTGGAACTGCGCCTCAGATCCGCCCCTTCCTTCCGAGACCGACACCCTCAAGCGGATCACCGAGGGGGTGTGGTTCCGGATGGGCGAGCGGGAGCACGGACACTGCAACAACGTGGTCATTGACCTCGGAGAAGGTTTGCTGGTGGTGGACGCCAACTTCCCGAGCGGCGCCCAGGCGCTCATGGCGGATATCAAGCAGGTCACCACCAAGCCGGTCAGCTACGTGTTCGACACCCACCATCACGGGGACCATGCCTATGCCAATGCGGTCTGGACCCGGGCCGGCGCCACCACGCTGGCACATATCGGCGTGGCCGAGGAGATGAAGCGCTACGAGCCTGCCCGCTGGCAGCAAGCGGCCCGGAACCGCGAGGATGTGGCCGCCGTGGGCGAGGATACGGTGCAACTCCCGCAAAAGACGTTCAGCCAGGTCCCGCACGTGCTGGAGGGAGCCAGCCGGCGGGTGGAGTTTCATCACTTCGGATGGGCCCACACGCGCGGTGACGGCATGGTCTATCTGCCGGACGACAAGATCCTTTGCACGGGCGACGCGATCGTGAACGGGCCCTTCAACTACACGGGCGACGGCAACACGGGCAACTGGCCGAATGTGGTCAGCCAGGCCATGGAGCTGGGCTTCGAAACCATCCTACCGGGCCACGGCTCCTCGGGAGGTCGAGAGGTTGCCGAAGGGCAGCGGCAGTTCTTGCAGGAAATCAACGCTGCCGTCGAGAAGGCCTTCGAGGGCAAGACGCCGCTGGAAGACCTGGTGACGCTGGAGGACGGAGCCGGCGTGGCTACGACCGTGAAGTTGTCGGACGACGTCGGCAACTGGGTCGGCAATCGCTTTGCGGAACAGGTGCGAGTGCGGTACGCGGAACTCGCCGAGGGCAAGCCTCACGGAGAAATTCTGGGCGGACCCTAGCCGGCGCTTGGCACCAACGAACAAACCTCCCCCGAGTTCTTCCCATGACCCCTTCCCGGCTTCCAATGATCTCCCGCAGGACGGTGATGGCGGGGATACCCGCGGCTCTGCTGCTCACGGGCTGCCGTCCCGTAACGCCCGGACGCCCCAGGATTGCCGCCCTGGTCACCGAATACCGCCGCCGGGCCCACGGCCAGCACATCGTGGACCGCTTCCTGGGCGGTTACAACTGGGGAGGTCGATTTCACCGCCCCCCCATGGACGTGGTGTCGCTCTACGTTGACCAGGTACGAGAGAGCGATCTCAGCCGCGACCGGGCACGCCAATACCCCTCCATGAAGATCTATCCCACCATCGCCGAAGCGTTGACGCGGGGTGGAGACAATCTGGCGGTCGACGGCGTCCTGCTGATCGGAGAGCACGGGACCTACCCCCGCAACGAGAAGGGGCAGACCATGTATCCACGCTACGAGTTCTTCCGGCAGATCGTGGACGTCTTCCGGGCCAGCGGCCGCAGCGCGCCGGTTTTCAACGACAAGCACCTCTCCTGGAAATGGGAATGGGCCGAGGAGATGGTGGAAACGGCCCGGGAGCTGGACTTTGCCCTGATGGCCGGCTCCAGTATTCCGGTGGCTTGGCGCCTTCCCCCGTTGGAGATTCCCTCGGACGCCGAGGTGGAAGAGGCCATGGTGATCGGGGCCGGCGGCGGAGCCGACAGCTACGGCTTTCACGGGTTCGAGGCGCTGCAGTGCATGGTCGAGCGGCGGCGGGGAGGGGAAACCGGGGTGGCAGCGCTGGGAGCGGTCCGCGGTCCCAGGGTGTGGGAGGCGCTGCGCGCGGGATCCTGGGACCAGGGTGGATGGGATTCCGAACTCTTCGAGGCCTGCCTTTGCCGCAGCCTGGCCCTGACCTCGACCCGGGAGGGCTTCGACCACAGCTACCCGTCCCTGGAGGAAATACCCGGGCTGGTCAAGGACCGGGTCACCGACACCGGCCCTCAACTGGATCAGCCTCTGGCCTTTCGCTGCGAATATGCCGACGGGATGAAAGCCACGCTGCTTCTGTTGGAAGGTCTCTCCATGGGGTGGACCTTTGCGGCCCGTCTGAAAAACCCGCCGCGGCTGGTTTCAACACACTTTTACCTTCCGGTGCGCGGGTTGGGCGGGGGCGCCGAAGCCAACTTCTTCAGCCCGCAGGTGAATGGCGTCGAGAAGATGTTTCTGACCGGCAAGGCAACCTACCCAGTGGAACGGACCCTGCTGACCGGCGGAATGACCGAGGCGGGCGTGGATTCCCTGTGGCGAGGGCAGAGTCGCCTTGAAACGTCCCACCTGGCGGTTCGCTATCGACCTACTCCCGAACCCACCTATCGGAGACACTCGTGACGGAGCGGCGCACTTTCCTGAAAACGGCTTCGGCTTCCCCCGCGGCCAGCTTGACGAACCGAGCCCGGCCAGGCGCCAAGAGGTTGGCCATCCTGGCTTCCCGCTGGACTCCCGGCTCACCGGCCCGCCAGGTCGCAGACCGCTTCCTTATCGGCTATCCGCGAGAGGGCAGGTGGCACCGGCCCGCCATGGATGTGATCTCTCTCTACGTGGACCGGACTCCTGATGCTGACCAGAGCCGGGAGCGCGCGGCCGAATTCGGCTTCAGGATCTACTCATCCGTCGCCGAAACCCTGCGTTGCGGCAGGGACCGGTTGGCCGTGGACGGGGTGTTGATGCTAACCGGACAGGGAGACGATTCGCGCAGCGCCCTCACGGGGTCCGACTTGCTTGAGCCACTGGTCAAGGTCTTTGAGGAGGACCGCCGGGCCGTTCCGGTCTATTGGGATGAACCGCTCGGCCTCGCGCAAGCCCGCAGGATGGCGGAAGCCTCCAGGCAACTGAAATTCCCGGTGCTGGCCGGATCCTTTCTGCCGATGACCTGGAGGCTGCCTCCTCTGGAGTTGCCGACGGGCAGCCGGGTGGAGCAGGCCCTGTTGGTGGGCATCGGCTTCGGGCGCTCCGATCGCTATCGGGCCCTGGAGACCCTGCAGGCCATGGTGGAGCGGCGCGGGGGCGGCGAGACCGGTGTCAGGTCGGTACAATGGGTGGGGGGGCAAGCCGTGTGGCGGGCCGGAAACAGCGGCCGTTGGTCCCGGGATCTGCTGAAGGCAGCCGTGGCCCGATCCGATTCCCTGCAGGGCAAGACCTTGAAGGACGGGCGTCCCCGGGATCTTGTCGACACCGGGGAGTTGCCCCGGCTGGTCGAACATCCGGAAGCCTGCCTGGTGGACTATTCCGACGGACTGAGTGCTGCCGTTCTGATGCTCAATGGAGCCGTGGGAGACTTTACCTTTGCGGCCCGTCTGGGCGACGTTTCGGGAGTGGCATCGACCCAGTTCCTTCTCCCCCCGGAACCCAACCGTGCCGGCTCGGCCTGTCTCGCCGCCCGGATCGAGGACCTGATTCGATCCACGCGAAGTCCGGTTCGCCCCGAACGGGCCTGGGTCGCCGCCGGCATCCTGGATCGCTGGATGGAATCCAGAAAAAAGAAAGGCGTGACGCTGGACACTCCGGAACTGATGCTGGAGTACCGGCCCTCCGCCGAATCCTGTTTTTGCGGATCCTGATCGTGTTGACCAAGCAGGAACTGTTGCAACCCCTGGCGTCACTGAGGACGGACGAGGTGGTGGTGACCACGATGGGCGCTGTGCGGCCCTGGTCCAGGTTCTCGGACAGCCCCTTGGACTTCGCCTCGGCGGACAGCGCCATGGGCCACGTTGCCGATCTGGCCCTGGGCATTGCCCTGGCCCAGCCCCAACGCAAGGTCATCTGCCTGAACGGTGACGGCAGCCTCTTGATGACTCTGGGCTCCCTGGCGACGGTAGTAGAAGCCGGAGCCCCCAACTTGATCCTCTTCACGGTTGAAAATCGGACCTTTGAAATCACCGGCAATCAAGCCATTGCGGGCGCCGGCCGGGTGGACTTCACCGGGTTGGCCCAGGCGGCGGGTTTTGCCCGGACCTACGCTTTCGACGACCCGGCGAACTATGCTCGGACCCTTCCCACGATTCTGCGGGAACCCGGGCCGGTGTTTGTGAATGCCCGGGTCGAACCCGGATCCGAAGGTCCGCTTTCCCGCAGCCGCAAGGGGGAGCCGGTGGCGTACCTGCAACCCTCGCTGGCCGAGTCGGCCCACCGATTGAGGAAAGTCCTGACGGAATGAAGGAGGGGCTGAATCTCTGGAGTTGTAACTACATTGACATATGAATCAGCTTTTGTGAATTTCGGATTGTGAACTTTTGAATTGAAGAAACGTCCATTGTCCTGATTCCCCAATCAGCCATCCTCAATTGACCATTGATTGCTTGTCGGCCCGAGGCGAAGCCTCGCTCGATAAACACCGCTCATCCCCCCGGGTTCATTTATTGTTAGCGACTTGACGGGTATCTCTGATATTCTGATACACGGCGCGGGTAGCGCGTTTGATGGCCGGACAACCCATTTGGCCAGGCGGCGCTCCCGCGCTCATTCAGGGGCGGCAGCGCCGCCCGGTTCGACGGCATTACCGGAATACACGATATTTAATTCACATTCTCTGACATTTTGCAGTGGGAATTTCCGGCTCGTGGACGGCTTGTGGAGCCTTCCTTGGGGAAGCCACGGACACCTGGGAAGTCCTCCGGGGACAGGAGGGCCTGGCGCCACGGTGACCGGCACGGCCGGTTGCAGGCTTTGAAAGGAGAAACATGAAAGAAGTGACCTTGGGAATAGGAGGAGCCGCCGGCGACGGGTTGGACAAGACCGGCGACACCTTTGCCAAGACCGCCTCCAGATTGGGGCTGTATCTGTATGCCTACAACAGTTACCAGTCCATCATCCGCGGGGGCCACATCTGGTTGCGAGTGAGGATGGGAGAGGAAAAGGTCTACTCTCACGGAGATCACCTGAATCTGCTGATCGCGCTCAACCAGGACACCCTGGAGAGGCATGCCCGGGAAGTGGAGCCCGGCGGAGCTGTCCTGTTCAATTCCGACAAGCTGACCCTCGACTCCTCGCTTTTCGAAAGCCAGGTTCTGCCGGTGCCGATGCCCGTGCGGGAGTTGCTGAAGCCGCTGGGGAAAACCCTTCCCGTCATGCAGAACACGGTATCCCTGGGAGCGGCCATCTTCCTGCTGGGACTGGATTTCGAAATGATGGCCGAAGTCCTGGCCGACACCTTCCAGCACAAGGGCCAGGAGGTGGTCAACCAGAACATCCAGGTGGCCAAGGCGGGTTACAACTACGCCAAGGATAAGTTCGTGCCTCTTGGGTACGAATGGAACTTCAGCCGCATCCGGAGACCCTTCATTACCGGAAACGAAGCCATGGCCCTGGGGGCGGTCGCCGCCGGCTGCAAGTTCTATTCCGCGTACCCCATGACCCCCGCTTCCACCATCCTGCACTGGATGGTCGCTCATGCCGATCGTTGCGGGATCGTGGTCAAGCAGTGCGAGGACGAAATTGCGGTCGCCAACATGGCTGTCGGCGCCGGCCTGGCCGGGGCTCGCTCCATGTGTGCGACCTCGGGCGGCGGGTTTGCCCTGATGACCGAAGCCGTGGGGCAGGCCGGCATGATTGAAGCGCCGGTCGTGTTCATTACGGTCCAGCGTGGCGGTCCCTCGACCGGGATTCCCACCAAGACCGAACAGGCCGATCTGAACCAGGCGCTGGGGGCTTCCCAAGGCGATTTCCCCCGCATCATCATGGCTCCGGCCGACGTGACCGAAGCCTACTATACCGCCGCCGAAGCCCTGAACCTGGCGGACAAGTACCAGCTCCCGGTGATCATTCTCTCCGACCTGCTGCTCTCGGAACATCCCGAGACCATCGAGAGGGATGCGCTCAAGCCCGATCTGGTGATCGACCGCGGCCAACTGGTGACCGAATGGCCGGAAGACAACGGCACCTACAAGCGATACGCTTTCACCGAATCGGGAATATCTCCCCGAGCCCTGCCCGGGACCAAGAACACGGTTTACGTTTCTCCCACCGATGACCACGACGAGGAAGGGATTCTGATCAGCGACGAGTACACCAGTCCGCCGGTGCGGCGCAAGGTGCAGGAAAAGCGCATGAGGAAGCTGGAAGGAGCCCTGAAGGAGTTGCCGCCTCCGCAAATCGAGGGGCCGGAGGACGCGGATGTCACCCTGGTCGGCTGGGGGTCCTGCAGGGGAGTGATTCGGGAAGCCGCCGAGATGCTGAGATCGGAAGGCATTGCCACCAATCAGCTCCATTTCAAGTATCTGCTGCCCTTTCACGCCAAGGAGGCCCTGGAAATCCTGAATGGATGCAGGAAGACCATCGGCGTGGAGGTGAACTACACGGGTCAATTTGCCCGTCATTTGAGGTCCGAGACCGGCTTCTCCCTGGATGACATGGTCCTGAAGTATGACGGGGAGCCTTTCGAGCCGGCCTTCATCGTGAATCGGGTCAAGGAGATCGTGGGAGGCGTGTCGCTGTCGCTGGAGGTCACTCGAGAGGAGGCACAGGAGATTGCCTATCACTACATTCGTACCCATTTGGGCAACTCGGTGCGTCCGGCCTCCATGCAGGTGGGGAACGGCGTGTCGGCAGAAGAGCCCACCTGGTGCATCGAACTGGTGAGCCGTAACGGCGGCGAAAAGACCGGAGACCTGTTCGTCGGACTGCGAACCGGATCCACCCATGCCTGGCAGCCGGTCTCGACGGTATCCACCGATTGAGAAGCACAACCGACGGAAGTCGGCGACACAACCGACAGATCGATCGGGTTTGGAATTACTTTGAATTTGATTTGGCGCGCCGGCTGAACGGGCGCGGGAAGAATGGAGAGGCTTAAACCCCTATGGAAATGACGATTTCTTTACCCATCAGCACCTATGAAAGCATCATCGATCCGGACTGGTGTCCGGGCTGTGGCGATTTCGGTGTTCTCAGGGGCGTCAAGATGGCCGCCGGAAAACTGGGCATCAAGCCCGAGGAGCTGTTCACCGTCTCCGGAATCGGTTGCTCTTCCAACCTGCCGGGCTACATTCATGCCTACGGCGTCCACAGCCTGCATGGCCGGGCCGTGGCCGTGGCTTCCGGGATCAAGTTCGCCAACCAGGACATGAACGTGGTGATCACCGGCGGGGATGGAGACGGCTACGGCATCGGTCTGGGCCACTTCGTGCACGCCATGCGCCGCAACCTGGATCTCACCTACATTGTCATGAACAATCAGATCTACGGATTGACGACCGGCCAGGCCTCCCCCACCACCATGAAGGAGGTGCGCACCAAGTCCACCCCCCGTGGGAACGCCGAAATGCCCCTCAATCCCATCGCGCTGGCCATTGTCTCCGGCGCCACCTACGTGTCCCGGGCCTTTTCAGGCGAGCCCAGGCACATGGCCGATGTCATCGCCGGCGGCATCGCCCACAAGGGATTTGCCCTGGTGGATGTCTTCAGTCCCTGCGTGACCTACAACAAGATCAACACCTATCCCTGGTTCAAAAAGCGGGTCTACAAGCTGGAGGATGACTCGGACTACGATGCCACCGACCATCAGGGAGCCTTGAAGCGGGCCTACGAGTGGGGGGATCGCATTCCCCTGGGCCTCTTCTACCGGGAGGAGCAGCCGACCTACGAAGAGAGCGAACCGGCCTTGAAGGAAGGCCCCCTGGTTCACCAGAAGCTCGGGATGGAAAAGGAGCTGTTCGACGATCTGATGGAGGAGTTCGTCTAGGACCTACAAGGACTCGTCCCCGAGGAGTTTTCCGGGACGAGTCGTTTTTTGCAGCAACGCCAGTTGCCCACCATTGGCCCCGGGCTCACGCCTGGGGCGACGCGCGGCTGACCCGCGTCAGCCGCGTCCTTCCGGAACACACTGCCTCTCCGGATAACAGTCAATAAGGTCTCCGGGCCCTCTCCCGGAAACCGTCCATCCGTCAGGGATTCAGCAACTCGAGTGCTATGGACGTCAAGGCCTTGACGCCCGTCTTGAGGGTGGGCTCCGGGTCGGGTGCGTAACGGCTGGAGTGGAGTGAGGGCAGGCGAGGGGCGCCCGGTTTCTTGCTGGCCTCCATCTTCTGCGGGGCAACCGCGCCGAGCCAGAACATGCAGACTGGCACCTTCTGAGGGGTCCTTCCGTAGAGGCCGAAATCCTCTCCCCCCATCACCGGTTTCAGATCCAGCACGTTGTCCTTGCCCAGCACCCGGGCCATGGCTTCGCTGGCCCGCCGCGCCAGTGCCGGATCGTTGTAGGTGGGTGGAGTGCTGTCCAGGATCGACATCAGCGGCAAACGGTCCGGGGGCACCCCGGCGGCGCGGGCAATCCCCTCAGAGATCCGCCCGATGCCGTCGCGGATTCTGTCTCGGGTTTCATCGGTGTAGTAGCGGACGGTGAGCTGGAGCCGGACCTCGTCGGGAATGATGCTGTGCTTGCTGCCCCCGTGGATGGATCCCACCGTGACCACCGCCGGGTCGATGGCCGGAATTTCCCGGCTGACAATGGTCTGGAGCGCCAGAACGGTTTGGGCGGCCATGACCACGGGGTCCTTGGTGGTGGAGGGATAACCGCCGTGTCCCGACACGCCCCGTACCACCAGATCGACGGAATCGACGCCGGCAAGGGCATAGCCGCTGCAGACGCCCACCCGCCCCGCCTGCATGCCGGCGTCGTTGTGGAGCGCGATGGCGTAGTCGGGGACCGGAAACTTCTCGAACAATCCATCGGCCAGCATGGCCCTGGCGCCGGCCCCCCGTTCTTCGGCGGGCTGAGCCACCATCAGCAGGGTGCCCTTCCAACGACTCTTCTCCCGGCTCAGTATGCGCGCGGCACCCACGAAGCAGGTCATGTGGACGTCGTGGCCGCAGGCGTGCATGAGGCCGATGGATTGGCCGTCCGGGTCCTGAATGCGGACTTGGCTGGCATATTCCAGGCCGGTCTCCTCGGTGATGGGTAGCGCGTCCAGGTCGGTTCTGAGCATGAGGGTGGGCCCCTCCCCGTTTCTCAGTAGACCGACGACGCCGTGCCCTCCAATGCTCCGGCTCACCTCGAAGCCGGATGCCTCCAGCTCCCGGGCCATGCGCTGAGCGGTACGAACCTCTTGAAAGGCGATCTCGGGGCTGGCATGCAGGTGCCGGTAGAGCTCGAACAGGGAGGGGTATTCACGATCCACCCTGGGAGGGATCCAGGAGAGATCGGACCCGGATGACTGCGCCAAGCCCGACCAGATCAGCAGGATGGAGAACCAGCAGAGACTCGCCACCGAAAGGTTCCGCCTGGCGACGGCATGGATGAATGAGGTGTTCCTTTGAGAGGGGGGCTTGGATGGTATTCTCAAGGCTTCCGGAACCTCCGATTCAGTAATCACCAGGACACCCTTGGGTTACCCGGGAGGCATGGATTCAATGCCTCGGAGACTCGGTCCCGTTACCCTGGATCAGGTGGCGGGTGATGGTGGCCCCGACCGTGGAGAAATCCTCCAGGGGAAAGAACGGCAACTGTTTCTGCCGGCAGAGATTGGCCAGCCTGCTCCGGGCAAAGACGAGGTCAGCCTGGTTGGCGGCGCGCAGGTCGGACAACCCATCTCCCAGGAAGGCGGTGGCATAGCCTGCCGACCGGGCCCGGACCAGGGCCGCGCCCTTGTCGTGACCCCAGGGCGTGTCGTCGAGGAAACGCAAGGTCCAGCGGTGGTCGATGATTTCGAGGGGATTGGCCAGCAGCTTCACGTGATCGAGCCCGTAGGGCGCCAGCAGTCGCTCGATGACGTCCTTGATGCCGGCACTCAACACGGTCAGGGGGATTTCACGGCGCCGGCACCACTGTGCAAAGGGTGGAAAGGATTCATCGATTTCAACCCGCTGCCTGAGAAAGTCCAGGACCTGGTCGAGGCTGCCCCGGATGGTGGCCACTTCGGCCGCGATCCCGTCCCGAAGGGAAATTTCTCCGCTGGCGATCTTGCCGCCGATGTCCCTGCGAAACTCCACCCCCCCGAAGGTCTCGGCCAGCAGATTGATGGTGTCGGGATGGGCGATGGTCCCGTCGAAGTCGCTGAAGACGGCCACCCGACGGGTTTTGGAACTGGAGTCACTCATGAGATTCCGGCAGACCCGCGCCAAGGGATGCGGGGGATCGATCAAGGCCGAGTCCCGGTTTGAAATATGGGGCAGCAGCCCCATCCGGGACTGGTGACCGCGGAGACGAACGAGATCATCCTTCAAGTGGGTCCCGGCGCACAACTAAAATCGTTTTCCTTCAGGAGAGTGCCCAAAAATGTTGATTGCCGTTCCCGCCTCAGGACTTCTTGGGACAGTGATTTTAGGAACTGTATGAGAATCTATTGGAGACTAGGGTCACGCTATGTCCGGCGGCCGTGGGATGAGGAAGGGTCGGTGGTCGGACCAGCGAAGTCGTGAAAACCCCAGGTGCCAAGGGTCGCCCAACGGAAGAATCCGGCAATGCAGGGACAGCCAGGGCTACCTCAGGATTCATGTCCTCGGAAGGCGCGGGAGTACTGAGGGCCCAGCAAGTGCATCCTGACCGGCAAGGTTCACGGGTTTAGGGGGAATCTGGATACCTCTGCAGCGAAGCCCGCAAAGAACCAGGCGTTTGCAGCAATGAGCGACATGCTGGTTGTCCTGCCGGGTAAGCCTTCAAGCCGGCGAATAGCCAGCGCCGCCAGCAGGTAAAAACCAACCGGAAACAATCCCCAAACCTCGAATCTCGGCGTTGCCGCAAGGTATGCCGACGCCGGTAGGACAAGGCCAGCCGCCACAAGAAACGGAGTCGTCTTGCGCAGGATCACTCCGGCAATGGCAACTGGAACACTAAGCGCCACGGCCGGCCAGAAAAACAGGGTAACTATCATGATTCCGATCCGAGCCGAAGATCAGCCAAGAGAACTCTCTCCTTGCGCCGATACATGGATTGAATTGCTGGGAACCAGTGGGCAGATCCTACTACTCTGGTTTGCGAAGAGCCAATAGATTGGTGTTAATTCGTGGTTCTTCCTGGATGAATCTCTTGTCAACTATGCCCGGGACCATTTCCGTCCCCGATGAGTGGGAAAAGCTGGAGGTTGTGGCTGGGTTCTGCTGTTAGAATGGGGGGGCTTTCGCGAGCCTTTTGGAATACTTTTCGAGGAGACTGCAAATATGGCAAAAAAGATCGGCATCAATGGATTTGGCAGGATTGGACGGCAGGTTCTCCGAGCGATTCTGGAGAGACATCCGGATACTATCGAGGTGGCGGCCGTCAACGATCTGTTTCCCGCCGAGACCAATGCTCATCTGCTGAAATACGATTCCACTTACGGACCATTTCCGGGGGTGGTCGCGGCCGAAAACGGTTCCCTGGTGGTGGACGACCGAAGGATCAGGATCCTGGCGGAGAGGGATCCGGCAGCCATCGGATGGGCCGACTTGGGTGTGGAGCTGGTGATCGAGTCCACCGGGGTCTTCACCGACGCCAACAAGGCCAAGGCCCACATCGAATCGGGCGGCGCCAGAAAGGTGATCATCTCCGCACCGGCCAAGAACGAGGACATCACCATCGTGCTCGGGGTCAACGGGGACCGATACGACCCTGAGAATCATCGGGTGGTCTCCAACGCTTCCTGCACCACCAATGGCCTGGCTCCGGTAGCCAAGGTCCTCTATGACCGCTTCGGCATCCAGAAGGGACTCCTGACCACCGTGCACGCCTACACCAACAGCCAACGGCTGCAGGATCTGGCGGCCAAGGATATGAGGGACGCCCGCTCGGCGGGTCAGAACATCGTGCCGGCGGCCACCGGAGCCGCCAAGGCGGTGGGCCTGGTCATCCCGGAGCTTCAGGGAAAGTTCGGGGGCATGGCCTTCCGGGTGCCGACCCCCACTGTCTCCGTCATCGATTTCACGGCCGTACTGGGGCAGGCGGCTACCCGGGACCAGCTGCGCCAGGCCATGCTCGAATATGCTGAGGGTTCCATGAAGGGCATCCTGGAGGTGACCGACGAGCCCCTGGTCTCTACCGACTTGAAGGGCAGCACCTTCTCTTCCGTCTTCAGCGCGGTGGACACCATCGTCATCGACAACCTGGTCAAGGTGGTTGCCTGGTACGACAACGAGTGGGGCTATGCCTGCCGAACCGCCGACTTGGCCGCCATCATGGCCGGCAAGCTTTGACCGGTGCAGCCAACCGATCCAAGCCGACCCATTCGCAAGAAGTCCCTGTCCGAGCTGAACCTGTCGACTCTCACCCAATTTGTCCTGACGGCCCAGGACCGGACAGACTTCCACAGGGGAATCCGGCTATTCAACCAGGCCAGGTTCTGGGAAGCCCATGAAGCCTGGGAGGCGGTGTGGCTGCGCCATCCCGAAGACGGGCGCTTTTTCATCCAGGGGCTCATCCAGTTGGCGGCCGCCTACCACCAGTTGCGGCGCAGGATCTATCGGGGCTTTCTCATCCACCTTCGCCGAGCCCAGGAACGCCTGGTGCTGTTTCCGGATCGATTTCTGGGCATTGACGTGGCCGGTCTTCGCAAGGAGATCCGCGGGGTGCTTGCACCGGAAGACGTAAGTAAATCGGTGCGTGGAGCCGACTATTCCCGGATCGTGCCCCCCCGGATCCGGGTGGTGGACCCGCCAACTCCCCGGGAACGTCGTTGAACGAGTGGAAATACCTGTCCCCGCGTCCCGCAAGATCGTGTCGATATTGGGATAGCTTAAACTTCCGCGGCATGATGGATTCAGCTTCCTGGAGCCTTTAGAAGGATCTGGCAGGGCATAGCCTGTCCGCGTTCTGTCAGGCAAGACCCACAAGTTGAGCAAAGCCATTCCAGTAATTCACCAACCCCCCAAACTTTTTCACCTATAATTCACATTGGGTACTCTAGATGTCCTTACGCTGCCAAAATTTCGGAGAATTGACCATGATTCGATGCAGTTGTCTTTCCCTTCTGGTTTCGTTTGCCACTGTTCTCGTCTCGCCGGCCCTGGTCTCGGCTGATACTTGTGCGGAGCGCTTCGTTGCGGCCAGCGCCGTGCGCAACCAGGGTGATGTCCAGGCTTTTGTCCAATGCGCCTACGAGTTTGTCCAGGAAATGGGCATCGAGGAGGCCCGGCGAGCCTTCAACGAGGACGAGCAATGGAAGAGCGGCCCCACCTATATCTTCGTCGACGAAGTGACTCCCATGACCGACATGGCTCGAGCGTTCGTCTTCCCACCCGACCCCTCCAGGGAGGGGGAGCCCTGGGGGCTGCTGATCGATGCCTTCGGCAACGACTACTACAAGGAGCTGACTCGTGTCATGGGCCACTCCGACGAGGGCTGGATCTACTATTCCTTCACCAATCCGGCCACCGGCAGGGATGAGCCGAAGGCTTCCTATGTCAAGGCACTCGACTGGAACGGAACTCCGGCGGCGATCGGCGCAGGAGTCTATCGCCGCGACATTCCGGGTACCTGCTGGAGCGAAGAAGTCCACGCCATGGAGCTGGAGGAGGATCCTTCCCCCGAAGGGCTGCAGGAGTTTGTCCGCTGCGCGGCCATGGAGTTGGATTCCGGAGGGTATTTCGCCTCGGTCAGTCTGGCCAACGATCCCCGTTGGCGAGCCGGCTCCATCTACCTGTTCGGGCTGGACACCTACGGCTACACCCTCTTTACCGGCTCCCCGGCAAATCCCTTGCTCGGCTCCGAGTTGTCCTCCAATTTCATCGGCAGTTTCGGGGGACGGAACGTTCTGGGCGTTGCCAATGCTTTTGGTGAAACCTTCCTCTACTACTCGAACCGGAATCCGGGCACCAACCAGTGGCAGCGCAAGGTGACTTTCGTCAAGCGGGTCACGTCTTTTGGAGTTCCGGTGCTGATCGGAGCCGGCTATTACCTGGATTGAGGGGATCCGAGCACAACCGGGCAGCCGCTGACAGGCCCGGTAGTGTTGTGTGTACACGGTGAGAACCATCGAGCACGTTTGCCGGATCCAGAGGGGTTGTGCCGGACTTACGTGAAACACCGCTGTTTCGCCCTTTATCAGCCGCGCCGTAGCACGGTCCGGAGCCGAGCCTTGACCCCCACCGCATCAGCCTTCGCCATTCGGCGCTGCTTTGCGGCGTCGCGTATGCCCCCCTCCGCATCAGCCTTCGCCTGCGGCTCGGCTTCTGCGACTCCCCCTCAAGGGGGGAGTGAT
>JAPPDF010000040.1 GCA_028875575.1 Acidobacteriota bacterium | reverse complement strand
GGTCGAGGGAGCATGTGCGCGCTGAAGGGAAAAGGACAAGCCAGGGCATGCCCAGCGCCGTCTGTTACCTGCAAGCCCTTACCATGGAGCCAATCAAGGAACTGAAAGATAAACTACCTTTCGTCATGCCACCAGCGGCCTGGTGAGAAATGCGGACTGCAGTACCGACCTGCCGGCAACAACCCGAGGGGAGAAAACCCATGGAAAGAAGACACTTCTTGCTGCAATCGGCCGCGCTGACGCTGGCGGCCACCGGACTGCGATGCACGGCCTCCCAAGGGCTGACAGGCCCCAGCCAAGCCGCCGGCCGCAAGGAGAAACACCGGGTGGCCATTATCGGTTGCGGGCGAATGGGCCAGTACTATGCGGAAGTCTACCGCGCCATGCCCGACGCCGAGCTGGTGGCCATCGCCGAGTGGAACCCGGAGCGGCGAAAGGTGGTCGGCGAGCGTTTCGGAGTCAAGGCGCTCTACAAGGATGCGCCCGCCATGCTGAAGGA
Organism: Acidobacteriota bacterium; assembly: GCA_028875575.1. Lineage (NCBI taxonomy): Bacteria > Pseudomonadati > Acidobacteriota > Acidobacteriota bacterium. The sequence continues at coordinate 41,692 of JAPPDF010000040.1, read as the reverse complement.
GGTGGTGCCTGACGTCGCCGCCGTCATCACTCCCACCAAGTTCATGAAGGATGCGGTCATCGCCTGCGCCGAGGCTGGGGTCAAAGGGGTTTCCACCGACAAACCCATCGCGGCCCGGTTGTCGGACGCCGACGCCATGGTGGACGCCTGCAAGCAGCGGGGGGTGGTTTTTGCCGGCGGCAACCTGCAGCGGGCCAAGTGGAACGTCCAGGAGGCCGGCCGCCAGTTGAACGGAGGCAGATGGGGCACTCTTCAGGGAGCTGCGATCCACAGTTTCGGTGGCGAGATCTCGGGCGGAGGCTGCCAGCATCTCTCGGTCCTGAGGCTTTTTGCCGGAGCGGAAGTACAGGAGTTGATTGCCTGGGGCAGCCCCCTGGAAGCGCTGGCTCCGGAGAAAGACGACGCCGGGCTGATCATCAACGGCCTCTTCTACCTGGATTCCGGACTGGAGGCTACGGTATTCGGCCAAAAGACTCCCTACAGCGGCGTGGAGGCCTGGACCGACGACGCCCTGGTCCGCTGGAACTGGAACGAGCCCCAGGTCTATAAGGGGACCGATAGCAAGGGCGCCCGCCAGGAGGTGGACCCCCAATATGCTCCCAACCTCTGGCTGGACTACGTCAAACAGACCAAGGGGACCATTCCCGGAACGGAACAAGCCCCCTGGTACGGGGACGACTACCTGGTCACGGCCATTCGCTCCTTCCTGGATGCCGTGGACAAGGGACGGGAGCTGTTCATCTCGGGCCACGACCTGCGGCAGGCCCTCGAGATCGCCATCGCCTGCAAGCTGTCGGCCCAGCGGGGCAATCGCCCGGTCAAACTGCCCCTGGAAGACCGATCCCTGGCCCTCTACCCCAGACCCTACCGCTGGCTGGGCGGAGACGTTACCAATCGCCCCCAGTCGGCCGAAGAAGCCGCCGGGAAGTCAAGCTGAAGCTGCCCCAGAATGAACCGTCGGCTTCGGCCTGCTCGGCAGCAGCACCACCCTACCGCAACCCTGAGGGGGTGAGGTTCTGGAAGCACCATCCTTCGGAACTCTAAACACCTTGGTCCTGTTGGGTTACTTCGCGGTGGTGGTCGGTCTGGCCCTGGGTCTATCCGGCAAGCAGAAAGACACCGGGACCTACTTCCTGGCCAACCGGCGCATGCCCTGGCTGGCGGTCGGCCTCAGCGTGGTCGCCAGCGTTCTGAGTGCCATCACCTACCTGGGCGCACCGCAGGTGGCCTACGAGGAGAATGCCGCTCTGGTTGTGGGGCTGCCGGCTACCCTGCTGGCCGCGCCGCTGGTCATTCTGCTGTTTTTCCCCATCTACCGCAGGCTCCGGGTCACCAGCATCTACGAATACGTGGGCCTGCGCTTCGGGAGCCGATCCCGCTACGCCGCTTCCTTCTTCTCGATTCTGCAACTGCTGGGCTGGATGGGCATTGCCCTCTATGCGCCGGCCCTGGCGCTTTCCACGGTCACCGGCCTCGACCTCTGGAGCGCGATCATTGTCATGGGCCTGGTGGCCACCGCCTACACCACCCTGGGCGGGATGGCTGCAGTGATCTGGACCGACGTGGTGCAATTTCTGGTTCTGACCTTCGGGGCCGTCCTGATCACCCTTTCCCTGGTGGAGCGCGTGCCCGGGGGGATGGACCGGATCATGGAAATGGCTTCCGCCAACGACAAGCTGCCGCTGCTGGATCTGACCTTCAGCTTCTCGGAAATAAACGGCCTGACGGTGGTGATCTGCTATTTCATCATCGCCTTCGGCCAGTACGGCACCAGCCAGGTGCCTGTCCAGCGGTTGCTCTCGATCAAGACGTTTGGAGGAATGGTCAAGGCGCAGATTCTGGATCACGTCTTGGAAATCATTCTTCTGGCGCTTCTCTTTTTTATCGGGTTGGGACTCTTCGCTTACTTCTCCCTGTTTCCGGAACGTCTGGCCGAAGGGATCGGCGGCGACAAGATCCTCCCGTTTTACATCATCCATGCCCTGCCGGCAGGCATTTCAGGCCTGATCATCGCCGCCGTCTTTGCCGCCGCCATGTCCACCGTCGACTCCGGCATTCACTCCATGAGCACCCTGATCCTGGTGGACTTCATCCAGCCATTGAGAAAGCGCGCCCTGGATTCCCGCCGCAGTCTCCAGATCGCCCGCGGACTGACGGTCGGTCTGGGGCTGCTGGCCACCGCTTCCGGCCTGCTGGTCTCACAGATCGAGGGAATCCTCAAGGCGATCAGCATGGTTGGCGGCTACGTGGCCTCGCCCGTCACCGCCCTGTTCCTCATGGGAATTCTGACCCGCAGGGGAAATTTCGGCGGTTGGCTGATCGCCACCTGCCTGGTCAGCATTCCCTCGCAGGTTTACATCCAGAACTATTCGGACACCCACTGGATATTTTACGGGGCCCTCGCGATGGTCATCTGCCTGGCAGTCTCCTACCCTTTCAGCCTGATTTATGCCAAGCTAAGGCGCCTCCCGCCAGCCGACCGGGAATACACCCTGTGGCGCCGCAAGACGGCTGCGGAAGTGCCCGGATTGCAGGAACCTTGACGAACCAGAAAACTCCGCCCCGAAGCGGCCTTGAGGAGGACCCGGTGCAAACCAGAAGAGAATTTCTCAGAACCTCGGCCACCTCCCTGAGCCTGGCAGGCGCCCAGGGCCTCAACCCGTCCCGCGCCGCCCCGGCCCAGGGCTCCGGCGGCAGCGGCAAGCGGCCCCGGCTGATCTACAACAATGACGGCGACGACAGCTACTCCCCCCTGGCCACCACCCCCGAGGGATTTCTGGCGCGACGGATGAAGACCCTGCCGGGCACCCACGTGGACAGCATCTACTACTGCGGATACGTAACCAGGCGCCACTGGGAAACCACCTATCCCATGGGGCCGGAAAACGATCCCATCCGGGTCACCGTGGACTTCGCCCGGCGGCACGGCATGGAGTGCGTCTTCTCCTTCCGCATGAACGACATCCACGACGCGTTCATCCCGGGACGGCTCAACCATTTCAAGCGTCGACATCCTCAGTTTCTGCTGGCAAGCATTTCCGATTCGGACTCCTTTCAGCCCTTCCTGCGCTGGAATCGAAAGGAGGGCGAACATCCCCTGAGGTCGACCCGGGAAGCCTTCGGCGTCCGTTCCTCCGAGTGGTTCAGTTGGTGTGCGGTGGACTACGCCCATCCCGAGGTGCGCCAACGGTACCTGCAAGCGATCGAAGAAGCCTGCCAGCGCTACGACCTGGACGGCGTGGAGCTGGACTGGTGCCGCCACCCCTTCTTCTTCAAACCGGGAACGGAGAGACAACACGTCCCGCTCTTGACCGACTTCGTGCGAACGGTGCGCCGCCGCCTGCGGGACATTTCGAGGCAGAAGGGCAAGACCATCCAACTGGCCATGCGCGTGGCCGACACGCCCGAACTCTCCCTGAACAACGGGGTGGACGCCGCCTCATGGATCCAGGAAGGCCTGGTGGACCTGCTGGTTGCCGGCGCCGGCTATGTCCCCTTCACCACTCCGGTCGAGACCTGGATAGACCTGGGCCATAGGGCGGGCATCCCGGTCTATCCCTGCCTGAGCGGCTCCACCCGGGCTTTCCAGGATATTCGAGCGGCTCGGGCCGCAGCCCAGCGCTTCTGGTCGGCGGGGGCCGACGGCCTCTACTGGTTCAATCTCTTCGTGATGTCCGGCATTCGCGGCGGCAGAGGAACTCCCGAGGTCCACGACCCCCACCAGCAGCAGATCGCCGAGGAAACGGGAGAGGCCGCGGTACTGTCCCGCCTGGACAAGCTCTACACCGTCGACCGCACCCAGGAAGCCGGCTACATCGCCCACATCTGCCCTCGGGCACCGCTGCCGGTGACGTTCTCGACTGCCTCGGGCTCACAAGAGAAGCGGATCCCCATTCCTGTCGGGGACGACTTGAAGGAGAGTGGCGGCGGCAGCTCGCGCCCGGAGACGGAATTGCGCATTGGCTGGTCGAGGCCGCTTCGGCCGGATCAGGCCGCCTTTGAGATCAACGGGGTTCGGCTTGCCGCGGCTGACGGCATTCGACGGCCAGGTTCCGGCGGCACAGCCTGGATGGATTGGAAACTGCCCCCCGGCCGGATCCATCAGGGCACCAATGAGTTGACCGTCCGGGTCCAGCCCAACTGCCCGGCCGGGTTGACGCTGGAGGAGGTTCACCTGGCTCTCACATACCCGGGTTGAAGAGTGGAGAGAGATTAGTGGAGAGTGGCGAGTGGGGAGTGACTTGAGCCATTGGTAGGGCATCCTGTCTATCTTGAAGTCTATTGTGGTGCCTTTTGCAAAATTCGGCAGCCGGGCGTTTACCGGGAATGGCCACAAAGGGCACAAAAACACAACTTGTGCCTTTTGTGCTTCTTGTGGTTAGCAGTATTTTTCACACGGCTAAACCTGCTCCGCCGGTGACGTTCCCATCCAGTAATTCCGGTCCAGATTGCGGTACTGAATGGCCTCCGAGATGTGGTGGGGCCGTATGACCTCCGCCTGATCCAGATCGGCAACGGTGCGAGCCACCTTGAGGATCCGATCGTAGGCGCGGGCGCTGAAGCCCATTCGGGTCATGGCCCGCTCCAAATGCCGCTGCGCCTCCACTCCAATATCACAGAAACGACGAATCAGGCGAGGCGTCATCTGGGCGTTGGAGTAGATCCCGGCTTCGGCGAAGCGCTGCTGTTGAATTTCCCGGGTGCGGGTGACTCGTCCCCGAATGTCCTGCGAGGGCTCCCCGCTGGTCCTCGCCGACAGCTCGGCGTAGGCTACCGGCGGGACATCGATGTGAATGTCGATCCGGTCCAGCAGAGGCCCCGAGATCCGGGCCACGTAGCGCTGGATGAGACTCGGAGTGCAGGAGCAGGCTCGGCCCGGATCGTTGTAGAAGCCACAGGGACAGGGATTCATGGCTCCCACCAGGGTGAAGCGCGACGGAAAGGTCAGCGAAAGGGCGGCCCTTGCGATAGTCACTTCGCCGTCCTCCAGCGGCTGGCGCAACACCTCCAGGACATTGCGGGCATACTCGGGAAGCTCATCCAAGAACAGGACACCGTGGTGGGCCAGGCTGACCTCCCCCGGTTTCGGCAGCGCTCCCCCGCCAATCAACCCGGCATCGGAAATGGTGTGGTGAGGAGCCCGAAAGGGTCGCCGGTTGATCAGCCCGGCGCCGTTTGCGAGGACGCCGCCGACGGAGTGGATCTTGGTGGTTTCAATCGCCTCTGCGAAAGTAAGCGGCGGAAGGATGGTGGGGATGCGCTTGGCCAGCATGGTCTTTCCGGATCCGGGAGGACCGATCATGATCAGGTTGTGCCCGCCGGCGGTCGCCACCTCCAGAGCCCGCTTGGCCGTGAGCTGCCCCTTGACGTCCCGGTAGTCCAGCGGGGATCGGGGCTGTGCGGCCAATAGACGCCGGGGATCCACCTCGTTCGGCTGAAACTCCCGGGCGCCGTTGACCAGATCCACCACTTCTACCAGATTCTTCAGACCGAAGACCGACAGGCCGGCGACCACCGCGGCTTCCCGGGCGTTCTCCGCTGGCAGGACCAGGTGGTGAATCCCCTTCTGCCGGGCGGCCACGGCAATGGGCAGAGCCCCGCGGACCGGACGCAATCCTCCGTCCAGGGAGAGTTCCCCCAGAAACAACCAGTCGCCGAGGTCCTGTCTCTGCAGCGTTCCCACCGTTCCCAGAATGCCCATGGCCATGGGAAGATCGAACGCCGAGCCCTCCTTCCTGATGCCGGCCGGAGCCAGGTTCACGGTAATGTTCCTGAAGGGAAAGTCCATTCCGCAGTTCTTGACGGCCGAGCGGATCCGCTCCTTGCTCTCCTTGACTGCCGCATCCGGCAGCCCTACTGTCAGGAAGTTGGCCTTTCCGGGGGAAACATCCACCTCTACCTCGACCACGTAGGCATCGATCCCGAAAACAGCTGCACTCAGCGTTTTAAACAGCATCCTCACCTCCGGCGATCGCCGGCGACAGCGGGCCGCCCGCCGGCGCGGGGACGCAGCCATACGCAATCCGGCACCATGGCGCTGGGTGCGCGGGAAGACTGCGGCCCGACCTTAATTGTGAGGGAGATCGGAAGGAGGGAGGGTCAACGGATCGGTACCCAGCCGGCGGCCGTCCGCTGAACTTGGGAATTATAGGTGATGAACCGAGCCCAGGCAACGGCCCCGTGAAACAGGGTAGTCGTCCTGTTGTCAGGCTGCGCGCTGGCTCGATGCCAGAGGCTGCCCTATAATGGGGGAAGGGCCGCCTGTTCAATGCTATACTTGGGAACCAAATCTCGTAATGGGAACGACACAACCATGACTCATCCACCCCTCAGGATTGGGCTTTTGGTTCTGCTCACTCTCACGCTCTCGGCGGGCTTGGCCGGGACCGCCGAAGCCAAACCACCTCTGACGGCCGAACAGGTCACCACCATCGCGACCGCTTCCAAGTTCGGAATCACCGTCGAGCGGGCGGTGGGGATGATTCGCGAACGAGGGATCGGGTTCACGGTCACCGACGCCTTTCTGAAGCAGTTGGAAGCCCAGGAGGCCGACGCGGCCATTGTAAATGTCCTAAAAGAGCTGGGAGGGAAACGGACGACCACCGTCCAGCCGGCCGCAGCTCCCGGCATCCTCCCCGCTGAACCCAAAGGCACGGAGAAATCGCCTCCGCCGCCCCCCAATGTGAATCTCCTGCCGCTTGGGACCGTGCCCACGGTCGAGAACTGGCCGCGATTCCTGGAGTCGGTCAGAAACAGGGTGCTGAGATACGTCCACTCCTTACCGGATTTTGTCTGCAACCAAGGCACCCGGTCCTACCAGGCATTTGGCCGGAGAGGCTGGACCCAGAGGGGAATCTATGAGGTCGAGGTGAGCTACTTCGACCAGTCACCCCATTACAAACAGGTCAGCCAGTATCCTCTTTTCCGCGACGTGGGGGAATTCGGGCCCGTATTGACCGCAATCTTCACACCTCAGTCCCGGGCGACTTTCAAGTTCCAGGGCCTGGAGAAAAAGCATGGACGAAACACGGCAAAAGTGTCCTTTCGGATTCCCCGGGAATACTCCCTGCGGCCCGTAGAAGTCAAGGATGAGGGGATGGTGCCCTTTGGCTATCGCGGGCGTTTCTGGGTGGATCTGGACAACCAGTTGCTGGTCCGGCTGGAGTCCAAATCCACCGACATGCCCCGGAAAGCCCCCATCACCGATGAAGAACTGGTGCTCCGCTACAAGGAAGTGATGCTGGTGGACAAGCTGGTCTGGCTGCCCGCCGAACTGCATGTCATCGTCAAGACCGATGCCACGGGCGACGGTGGGCTGAGCGCCTCCGCGGCCAACCAGGGCGGCGGACTCCCCAATTTCCAAACCACCGGCAAGACCTCCCTGCGCTGGGTCAGCTTCTTTAGGAACTATCGCCCCTTCGAATCGGAATGAGCCCCGCGGGCTGAGCCTCTCCCCCGACAGACGAAGGACCCGATCAAATCCAACGGACTGATCGGTCGACGCCGACCCGAGAGGAGTGTCTCATGTCTTCAATGAGCAGAAGACGTTTCCTGCAGGCAAGTGGCCCATTGGCCGCCATGTCGGCCATGACCCGGGGGGCGGTGACGGCCTCCACCGAGGTCCCGACAGACACGCGCGGGCTACCGCGAGTCTGGCAGAAGTTGGTCGATCCACCTTATGTTCCGGAACACACACAGGTCGCGTCGGGAGGCCCCAGGATCGTCGAGGTCGAGCTTGTGGTTAACGAGGCCAAGCGCGTCATCGACGCCGACGGCACCGCGATTCACGCGCTCACCTTCAACGGTTCGATTCCGGCGCCCCTGATCGTCTGTCACGAGGGAGACTACATCGAGCTCACCCTGAAGAATCCGGCCGAGAGCCAACTCTCGCACAACATCGACTTCCACGCATCCACCGGGGCTCTCGGCGGCGGCGCCCTGACACACGTTCAGCCCGGCGAGCAGGTTGTATTGCGATGGAAGGCAATCAAGCCGGGCACGTTCATTTATCACTGCGCACCGGGCGGCTCCATGATTCCATACCACGTGGTCTCGGGAATGAACGGGGCCATCATGGTGCTTCCCAGGACCGGCCTCAAGGACGGCAACGGCAAGCCCATCCGCTACGACAAGGCTTACTACATCGGCGAGCAGGACTTTTACGTACCGCGAGATGCAGACGGAAAGTTCATGGCCTTCGAGGGCCCCATCGAGGCCATGGCCGATACCCTCCAGACCATGCGTACGCTCACGCCATCCCACGTCGTGTTCAACGGACGCGTCGGCGCACTGACCGGCGACGGCGCCATGAAGGCGCGCGTGGGCGAGACCGTCCTTTTCATCCACTCCCAGGCCAACCGGGACTCCAGACCGCACCTGATCGGCGGACATGGAGACTTCGTGTGGGAACAGGGTGCCTTCTCCGATCCCCCGGCCCATGGGCTGGAAACCTGGTTCATCCGCGGAGGCTCGGCCGGTGCGGCCATCTACACTTTCCGCCAGCCGGGCATCTATGCGTACCTGAACCACAACTTGATCGAGGCGGTAGAACTGGGTGCACTGGCCCACGTCAATGTGCAAGGCGAATGGAACGAGGACCTGATGACACAGGTCGCGGCCCCCGGTCCGATTGACGGTGGGAAGGCAACCCCCTCAGCCTGACCAATCCCCTCGAAATTGACCGCTACGATGTGGTAGGGCATCAGTTCCACCTTGTTCCTCATTTCTCCCCGAGACAGTTCCTCAAAAGACGAAACGGATCCCGAAGCGCGCCGAGATCGGATCCAGGAATCGGTCATGCTGCAGGAAGCGCGGGTCCCGGGTCGCGCCCTGAGAGGCCGCGATCGCCTGGTAGTCGTAGCCGTCCAGGACTTGCGAGACGGGGTCGCCCGGTTGCCACAGGGGAAGGGACTGGCGGAAGAGGCTCCGAAAGGTCCTCAAGGGCGTCCCTTGATTGAAGAGGTTGATGACGTTGAGATTGATTTCGAGCGATCGCGTCTCGTCTGAAAAAGGATGGAAACGCTGGACCAGGGAGAGGTCCGTCTGAGTCCAGGCTGGATTTCTGCCGTCGCTGCCCCGGTTGTTCACCATGACGTCCACGTGTTCCAGATCGACTGTCCGACTGATCGGCGCTCCGCTCATGGCTGAGAAGAATCCTCCGACTTCCATGTCCCACGGCATGACATAGGTCCAATGGACCTTGAGCTGATGGGTTCTGTCGGTGCCCAGCGGTCCATCGATCAGGTTGCCCCTGGAGTCGTAGTTGAGAAACCAGAGATCGAAATCGCGATTGACGTTGGGACTGAGGCGTCCGTTCTCGTCCGAGCTGCCCAGGCCCGAATAGAGACCGTGAAGCCTGGAGTTCACGTAGGCAACATCTGCAAGCCAGTTGTGGCCCAACGCCCTTCGCAAGCGGAATTCAATGGCGTTGTAGGTCCTTTTCGGTCTGGGCGTGGGCGGAAGGCCGACTTCGACAAACCTCTCGACCGAGAGGCCACGACCCGGGTTGGTGATGTAGTAGGCTTCGCCGGCCGGGGTCTGGCGGCCAACATCCTCGATCGCCTGGTCAAGGTTCTTGCGGGAGTAACGGACCGAAATCACATGGTCCGGGGCGGCTTCGTACTCGAATCCGGCTACGGTCCCCGTCATTCGCATGGGCTTGAGATCGGGGTCCAGATCCTCGAACGAGGGAATACGCCAGTTTCTCGTCTCGACATAGGTTCCCGGATAATTTCCCTGACCCGACAGCCCGCCGATGCGGGTCCAATCGAGCGCACTGTCGTCCATCAGGTAGTAGTGGCTCAACCACTTGAACCCACCGAACGATCCCTGGGCCATTTCAAGCTTCATGGCGTCGTAAAACCATCCCCAACTGCCGAACAACTTCAGCTTGGCGTTGCCCAGCACGTCATAGGCCAGACCGGCCCGAGGCGCGACCTTGTCAGGGAAGTTCCACCGGAACACCGCACTGGAAAATTCCGGAAGATCGCTAAAGGACGGAATCTCCTCGCGCTCGAGGCGCAGCCCGAGATTCAACGTTAGCGCGCCGCCTACCGTCCAGGCGTCCTGAACGAAGAGAGCATGCCGGTGGGTGCCGGCGTTGGCCACCACGCCGAACGGCGTCCGCAGTTCGTAGTAACCGCAAGGATCGTAGACATCGCCGTTGGGGCCGGTGCAGGTGCTGGTACGAACCGTCCCGTTCACCATGTTGTAGGGTCGGGTGTAGTAGTGGAGGATATAGTCGAACTGGTAGGCATCGTTGATATCGTGCGCCAGCCCGTTGAACTGCCAGCCAAATCTCAGGTTGTGTTGGCCGGCCCCGCGGGTCACATAGCTGCCGCTCAGGGAAACGGTGCTCTTTTTCTGAAAATCCTGAGACGTGTTGAAGCTTGCACCATGTCCGATGGTGGAAAAACCACGGGGTCGGTACAAGGCGTCATCGGGTGAGTATCCGATCAGTCCGGGCGACTCGGGGAACCTGTGACGCACCTGCGCCGGACCGAGCAGTTGTTCGGTCTGGATGGCATTCAGTCCCCACCGGGCGTCCACCGCCAGGAATGGGCTCAAGGCGATCATGGCGGCTCCCGTGAGGGTGTAGCCCGGGTATTCAAAGCCCTCTTCCGCCCATTGGAACGCCGGGTTCGAAGTCCCGTCGAGATGGGGCAGTCCTCCCTTCCAGTCCAACCGGTCCGCCACCGCCGATGCCATCAACCGGACTTTCTCGGCAGGCTGGAAATCGATCTTGACCGGAATGCTGCGCAACCGGTCCTTGCGCTGAAATCGCCCGGCTTCTCCGGAGGTAAACGCGACCGAGCGCCTCCGATTCCGGAGTTCCGACAGGAGTCCTCCGAAGAACCAGACCCGGTCTCGCCAAAGAGGACCGCCCAGAGTGAAGCCGAATTCGTGAGTCAGGTCGCCGTCTTCCGGATCCAAGACATATTCGGCCACGTCGACCGACTGAGTAGGATCGAGCCTCAGGCGCTTCCTCGGCCTGCCCGTCAGCGCGCTTCCGCTGCCGTACCACAGCAGGCTGCCGTGAAATTCATTGGAACCGCTCCGGGTTCGAGCACTGAGCACGCCCCCCATGGCGCCGCCGAATTCCGCTTCGTATCCGGCGGTCTTCAACTGGAACTCCTCCACGGTTTCGACACGCAGCTTCTGGTTGTTCAGCCCGTTGTACATGCTGGTGGTATCGACACCGTCCACGTAAAAGACGTTCTCGGCGCCAGAGGAACCGTCAACCGAGATTCCGTGGACCCTCTGTCCTCTATAGGTCACGCTTCCCGACAGCGCTTCGAAATTGACGCTGGGGGCGAAGCGGGCGTAGTCGGTGAAATCCCGCCCACCGGCGGCGTTGGTCAGCCCTTCACCCGTGTAGATCGAGGCTGCCTCGCTCTTGAAGGTATCAATTGCCGCCCCGCCCCCCTCCACCACGATGGTGCTTTCGACGCGGCCGACCTCCAGGGCCATCTCGACCGAGTAACTCCGCCCGACCCGGACCACCACCTCTTCCTTCACCGCGGTCTGGAATCCCGGACAGCGGGCGGTCAGGGTGTAGGTCCCCGGTGGCAGACTGTTATTGACAATCAGTCCCTGATCGTCGGAGAGGCCGAAGACCGGTCGAATCAGCGCCGAACCCCTGAATTCGACTTCGGCTCCGGGAATGAGGCCGCCGCTCGGGTCGATCAGGACGACCCGGAGGCCCCCGACCTGCTGCTGCCCAACCAGGAGTACGGGCATAGCGGCCAGGCAGACCACCATGCCGGCGACGATCAAACCTTTCTTGGACATGGAACCTCTGCCATCCGCTCGATCTAGGCGAGACACCGCCGGGCGACTTGAAGGGCCTCTTCCACGTCTTGGCGGGAGATATCCAGGTGGGTGACGGCACGCAGGCGATGCGGACCCGGCTGGCTCACTCGCACGCCCTGCTCCAGCAGTCGGCCCAGCACGACCGACGCCGGCTCGGACACTTCGAAGAACACCAGGTTGGTTTCGACCTCGGCTGGGTCCAGGGTAACCCCCGGAATGTCCGCCAGACCCTCGGCCAGGACCTTGGCGTTGGCGTGGTCTTCGGCCAGGCGCTCGATGTGGTGCTCCAGCGCATAGAGCGCCCCGGCGGCAATGATTCCGGCCTGCCGCATGGCCCCGCCCAGGCGCTGCTTCCACACCCAGGCCTCCTCGATCAGTTCCCGGCGCCCCGCCAGCACGGCACCCACCGGCGCTCCCAGTCCCTTGCTGAAATCCACCCAGACAGTATCGAAAGGGGCGGCAAAGTCCCGGGCCGGCGTCCCGGTAGCCACCACGGCGTTGAACAGCCGAGCCCCGTCCATGTGAAGGATCAGGCCATGTTCGCGGGCGACCGTGGCTACCTCTTCAATGGCCTGGACCGGCCAGGGAGTGCCTCCCCCGGAATTGGAGGTCTGCTCGATGGAAACCACCCGCGTGCACGGGGCATAGCGGTTGAGCGGCCGGATGGCCGCCCTGACCTGCTCGGCGCTGAAGACCCCCCTTCGAGCCTCCAGGCCGGTCGGGATGGCGCTGGAGAGGGCCGCCAGTCCTCCCGCTTCCGAGATCAGGGGATGGGCCGTGCGATGCAGCAGCACCTCGTCTCCCGGGCGGCAGTGAATTCTGAAGGCAATCTGGTTGCACATGGTGCCCGAAGGCAGATAGAGTCCAGCCTCCTTGCCCAGCAGTTCGGCTACCCTCTCCTGCAGCAAATTGACGGTCGGATCTTCAAACTTTTGCTCATCTCCGACCTCGGCCTCGGACATGAACTTCCGCATGGGGGCTGTCGGCCGGGTGACGGTGTCGCTGTAGAGGTCGATCTTGATTGGCGGCATGGTGGTTCTCCCCTGTCGTTAAGATCCGCCTATTATCCATGATTCCTCGACCGGCGGGCACCGAATTTGCTCCTTCGGCCCCCTTGCACCGGCGCTTCCGGAGGAGCACGTCCGGGTACAAGCGACTGGCCCGCCCAGCGGCTTCAATCTGCTATAATTCGAGCCCTTCTGAAGATCCCAATCAGTTGCGATTCAGGAACTTCGGTCGGGCAAACTCCCTCTCGGAAGCGGATGTCCATCGACGAGATTCGAGAACGCTACAGCCGGGCAGGCCTGAGCGAAACGGACCTGAACGCCGATCCGATCCTGCAGTTCGAGCAGTGGTCTCAGGATGCCACCGACGCCGGGGTCTTCGAGCCGGGCGCGGCCTGTCTGGCAACGGCCAGTCGTCAGGGGAAGCCTTCGGCCCGCATGGTGCTGCTGAAGGGAGTGGAGGAGCGCGGATTCATCTTCTTCACCAACTACGGGAGCCCCAAGGCCCGGGATCTGGCCGATAACCCTCGAGCCGCCCTGGTGTTGGCCTGGGTGGAGCTGGCCCGACAGGTGCGCGTCTCCGGAAGTGTCGAGCGAATCTCGCGGGAGGCATCGGCGCGCTACTTCGAGAGCCGGCCGGCCGGCAGCAGGCTCAGCGCCTGGGCTTCTCACCAGAGCCAGGTGATCGAAGACCGCCGGGTGCTGGAAGAGCGAATGCAAGGCTTTCAAGCCCGATTCGGCGACGGCGACATTCCCCTCCCACCGTTCTGGGGAGGATACTGTCTCTCCCCTGACCAAATTGAGTTCTGGCAGGGCCGCCCCGACCGCCTGAACGACCGGCTGCGCTACCGCCGCCAGGCGGAATCCCAGTGGGTCGTGGAAAGACTTGAGCCCTGAGCCAAGGCTGCCGGCAGGGGTCAAAAGACCATGAAAAGCTACCGAAAAGAACTGTGGTTTGAAATTCCCTCCCGCCGCGCATTCGTCAATATTACCCGTCAGGTTGAATCCTGCCTGCGGGAGAGCGGGATTCGCGAGGGCCTGGTGTTGGTCAACGCCATGCACATCACCGCTTCGGTGTTCATCAACGACGACGAACCGGGACTCCATCACGACTACGAAGCCTGGCTGGAAAAGACGGCGCCCCATGAGCCGGTACGACAGTATCGACACAACGAAACCGGCGAAGACAACGCGGACGCTCATCTCAAGCGCCAGATCATGGGCCGGGAAGTGGTGGTAGCCATTACCAACGGGAGGCTGGACTTCGGCACCTGGGAACAGATCTTTTACGGCGAGTTCGACGGCAGAAGAAAAAAGAGAGTCCTGGTAAAGATCCTGGGCGAGTAAGACTCATCCCGAGCCCTCGAGATCGAGTCCACGGAACCACATTGAGTCTCATTGCGGAGAAACAGCCATGAAAAACTTTGCATTGACGATTGTCCTGCTATCTCCCGCGGCCAACCTGCTGGCTGGCTCCACCGACTCGGTCCAGACAAGCGAGGGAGTGCTCAAGATCACCCCGGTGACTCACGGCAGCCTGATGCTGGAGTTCAAGGGCAAGGTCATCCACATCGATCCCTGGGGCCGGGGAGACTATACGGGACTGCCCAAGGCCGACCTGATCCTCATCACCGACATTCATGGTGACCACCTGGATCCGGCTCAGGTGAAGAAGCTGAAAAAGAGCGGCACCCAGGTCGTAGCTCCGCAGGCGGTGGCCCAGAGCGTGACCGAGGCGGTGGTGCTGCATAACGGCCAGAAAAAGGTGGTGGCCGGCCTGGAGATCGAAGCCGTGGCCATGTACAACCACACGCGGGGCCCCAGCCCCGGCAAGCTCTATCACGACAAGGGTAGAGGCAACGGCTACGTGTTGGCCCTGGGCGGCAAGCGGGTCTACATCTCGGGCGACACCGCCTGCATTCCGGAGATGAAGGCTCTAGCCGACATCGACATCGCCTTCGTCACCATGAACCTGCCCTACACCATGCCGCCCGAGGAAGCGGCCGAGTGCGTCGCAGCCTTCAAGCCCGAAATCGTCTATCCCTACCACTACCGCGGCTCCGACCTGAACGCATTCACCCGGGCACTGGAGACCCATCCCGACATCGAAGTCAGGCTAAGGGACTGGTATTGAGGCATTATCCTCGCGCCAGGTCGCACTTGCCGTTCTAACCTGGCTTCTCAACAGATTGAAACTATCGTGATAGGTTCACACACAATTTCAATACTGTTGACTTAATGAGATTGAAGTGGCTAAGATAGGCACATATTTTCCCGTATATCCACAATGTCGATGGCCCATGCCTAGGTGTGTCGAGGCAACGAAAACAACCCACAAGAACGTTTCCTCCTGGCTGGCATTCCTGATTTTGACTCGTCTTGGCCTTTCTGCCAGACCCCATCGAGTCCTGACCCGGACGGCCGAGGTCTCGAGAGCGTTGAACCCGGTCTTGTCCAGCTATGAAGTGCTCCGTTTCTAACCCGGTGAAATCGAGCAACAGGTCCGCACTCCGGGAGATCAGCGGTTCCGGATGCTGACGCGGTTTGCGCGACTCCACTTGCCCCGCGCCCTTGCAGGTGGAGAACCGTAAACGCCTTCCCCTCCAGATCCACAATTCCGAATAGCGCCAACCCCTAACGCGCCTCGCATGCGCGGCACGCCCGTGAGTGGTCCCGGCTTTACCGTTGGGAATCGGAACCCGCTACAGTACAATGAGGCCGGGGTGAAACCGGCGGCAGCCCTTACTCCGGCTACCCCGGATGTGAGGCCATGAGCGTCGAAAACAACCCGCGGATCGACTGCCACATTGGCGACTCGCCCTTGGGACGACTGTTGATTGCGGCCACTTCGCAGGAGCTGTGCAGCCTGATGTGGGGAGACCGAGATCAGGAGCTTCTCGAGGCCCTGGAGAGGCGGTTTGGGCGGCACACCCTCGGTCCCGGCCTGGAGAGACCGGAACGGTGGTTCGAACCCGTCAACCGATTTCTCGGGGGAGAACCGGTCGACCTGTCTTTCCCGCTCGAACCGGGGGGAACGGCTTTTCAGCGAACCGTCTGGCGCCGGCTCCGGGAGATTCCGCTCGGCCAGACCCTGACCTATGCAAGCCTGGCGAAGGCCTTGGGCAATCCAGGCGGTGTCCGGGCAGTGGCCAGCGCCTGCGCCGCCAATCCGGTGGCCCTGCTCATCCCCTGTCACCGGGTTGTTCGCAGCGACGGTGGGCTGGGAGGCTATCGCTGGGGACTGCAGCGGAAGCGCAGGCTGCTGAGCCTGGAAGCGTCCATGGCGGAAGACGGCCCCTGGAAGCTGACCGCACCCGCCGGGCCGGAGCGGGTGGGCGCCGCGCTCCCTGACCCTCTTTCGGAACGCGGATCCCACCAGGAAAGCGGCAACCCGTGACTCGTAGAACCACCCCTTTCATGACAAACGGAACAATCCCTGAAATTCGAACTGGAGGTTAGATCCATGGCATCGGCCATTCGCATCGGCATCGTAGGCGCGGGCGACAATACCCGCGTGCGTCACATTCCAGGACTGCAGGCCCAGGAGGGCGTCGAGATCGTTTCCGTCTGCAACCGTAGCCAGGCCTCCAGCCAACGGGTGGCCGAGGAGTTCGGCATCCCCACCATTCACGACAATTGGCGGGAGCTGGTCGCCTCGGACGAGATCGACGCGGTCGTGATCGGCACCTGGCCCTATCTCCACTGCCCCATCACCCTGGCGGCCCTGGAGGCCGGCAAGCACGTGATGACCGAGGCCCGCATGGCCATGGACGCCGGCCAGGCCCGGCTGATGCTGGAGGAATCCCAGGCCAACCCACACCTGGTGACCCAGATCGTTCCCTCCCCCATCACCTTGACGGTGGACGGCATGATCCGGAAGCTGGTGGCCGAAGGCTACCTGGGCGAAATCCTGGCGGTGGACGTCACCAACAACGCCAACAGCTTCCTGGACCGATCCGGCCCACTGCACTGGCGCCACGATCGCAACCTGAGCGGTATGAACATTCTGGCCATGGGGATCTGGTACGAGGCCCTGATGCGCTGGGTGGGCGAAGCCGTCGAGGTCATGGCCATGACCCAGGTCAACGTCACCCAGCGCTCTACTGCGGGGGGAGCACTGCAGACTATCACCATCCCCGACCACGTGGACATCCTGGCGAAGATGGCCTGCGGGGCCCAGGCACGAATGCAGTTCAGCGCGGTGACCGGGCTGGCCGCCTCGATTTCCAGGACCTGGCTGTTCGGCAGCGAAGGCACTCTTTGCTACGATCTGGATGCCGATCAACTGTCAGGTGGAAAGCGGGGGGACAGCGATCTCGCGCCGATCGCCATCCCGGCTGAACTGGAAGGAAGCTGGCGGGTGGAGGAGGAGTTCATCAATGCCATCCGGGGCGAGGAAAAAATCTCTCACACCAGCTTCGAGGATGGCCTCAAGTACATGCAGTTTACGGAAGCGGTGACCCGCAGCGCCCGATCGGGTGTATCGATTTCGGTACAGGACATGGGTTGATCCTGACCGGCAGCTTCGGGAAATCCGCTACCCCCGGCCCGACTCGGCCACCAGCCGCGCCGTCTCGCGGGCGATCACCAGCTCTTCATTGGCCAGGATGACCAGGACCGAAACCTCGGACCCCTCGGCGGAAATCACCGTGTCCCTGCCACGCACCTGGTTCCTGTCGGGGTCGATCCGAATGCCCAGATACTCCAGACCCTGGCAAACGGACTGTCGGATCCGGATGCCGTTTTCGCCGATTCCTCCGGTAAAGGCCAGAATATCCAGGCCCTCCAGGACCGCCGAATAGGCTCCGATATACTTCCTGGTTTCGTGTACCAGCACCTCCAGGGCCAGCTTGGCTCGGGGGTTCCCTGCCGCTGCCGCTTCTTCCAGGTCCCGCACGTCCCCGCTCAGACCCGAGATTCCCTTGAGCCCTCCCCGCTGGGATAGGCCTTCCCGCACCTGGTCCACGCTCAGGCCTTCCTCCTGCATGAGATAGAGCGGAACAAAGGGATCCAGATCGCCGTTGCGTGTGGCGTGGGACAGGCCCGCCTGGGGGGAAAACCCCATGCTGGTTTCAATGGACCGACCGTCCCTGATGGCGCAGATGCTGGCGCTCCCGCCCATGTGGCAGGAGATGATTTTCAGGTCCCGGCCGGAGCGCCCGGCCATTTCGGGGGCGCGCCAGGAGATGTAGCGATGAGAGGCTCCATGAAACCCGTAGCGCTGAATGGCGTGTTTCTCGGCCCACTCATAGGGGATCCCATAGGTTCTGGCGTAATCGGGAATGGTCTTGTGAAAGGCGGCTTCGAACACCCCCACCAGAGTCTTTTCGGGCAGAAGCTGCTGGAAGATGCGGAAGGCCTCGATGTAAGGAGGATTGTGGGCCGGAGCCAGGAAGATGTAGTCCTCCATGGCCTGGATGACCTCGTCGGTCACCACCACCGAATCGGCAATGCCCTTGGCGTGAACCGGCTTGAAACCAATGGCATCCAGCTCCTCCAGGCTCGCCAGAACCTCCGACGCCGGATCGGTCAGGATATCGAGCACCTGCTCGATGGCCGCCCGATGGTCGGGAGCCCGGATATCCCTTTCCTGCGCGGGACCGTCGCCCAACTGGTAGCTCAGCGGCGAACTGGGGCTGCCCACGCGCTCCACCTTGCCCACCGCAACCACCGATTCGTCTTCCATCTGGAACAGCCGGAACTTCAAGGAAGTGGATCCGACGTTGACGACCAGAATCTTCATGACGGTTTCAAACGCCGTTTCCCATCCGACTCA
This sequence comes from Acidobacteriota bacterium, assembly GCA_028875575.1. NCBI lineage: Bacteria > Pseudomonadati > Acidobacteriota > Acidobacteriota bacterium. The sequence continues at coordinate 23,101 of JAPPDF010000040.1, read as the reverse complement.
GCCCGCGGAGCCGCCCGCGGCCTTCCCGACCAGAACGGCCAGCGCGATGGATCGGATCTTGGTTTCGGGAGTCTCCGCCCGGGACAGCAGAATGAGCGGAACCCGGGCTCCCAGGACGATGCCGCCCGATTCTCCCTGGGCGAAGTAGAGAATGGCACGGTAGAGGATATTGGCCGCCTCGATATCGGGGGCCACAAAAATATCGGTGGCCTCCACCAGGGGGCTGTCGATGCCCTTGCGCTCGGCGGCAAACCGGCTCAGGGGAGAATCCAGGGCAATGGGTCCTTCGATGTAGGCTCCCGAGACTTGCCCGCGCCGATTCATCAGGGTCAAGCCGGCCGCGTCCAGCGTCGCCGGCATCTCGGGATTGACGAACTCCAGCGCGCAAAGGACGGCCAGGTTGGGTTTGGGCACACCGATCGCGTGAGCCACTTCTATGGCGTTGCGGCAGATCTCGGCTTTCTGAGCCAGGTTGGGAGCGATATTGATGGCGGCGTCGGTCATGACCATCAGCCGCTGGATTCCGGGCACCTGGAAGACGATCACCTGGCTCAGCAGCCGCCCGGTGCGAAGGCCGTTCTCCCTGTCGAGCACCGCCCGGACCAGGGTCGAGGTGTTGATCTTTCCCTTCATGAGCAGGCTGGCCCGGCCTTCCCGAATCAGGCCGATGGCTTTCCGTGCCGCCAGGGCCTGGTCGGGCTCGTGGATCATCTGGTCGGGAGCCGGCTCCAGTCCGACCTTCTCGACCATGGGTTCCATCCTGGAGCGGTCACCCACCAGGATGCCCTGGGCCAAACCCATGGACTGGGCCTGCTTGAGCGCTTGCAGCACGTCCGGATCCTGGCCGCAGGCCACCGCGATGACGGCGGGCCCCTCGCTGATGGCCGCAGCTACCAGTTCATCCAGGCTCTTGAACATGGAAAGAAGCCTCCTTTGTCCAAACTTCGGCGGAAAACCGAGGGTGGTGCTCCGGCTCCCGCCTGACGTCACCCTGTCCGCTACCTGCCGTAGGGAGGCGGTATCAGACCGAGGCCGGCGTCCCTTCCAGGACCGACTTCACAATCCGGTCGAACTCGCTGTCGGACAGGAGACGCTTGCTGTCGATGGAAGTCTGCTTGACCTGAGCCAGGATCTCGTTGGTCTGCTCCGGCGTGGCCTGCAGTCCCCTGCGCTCCAGGTGCTCCTCGATATTGGCCAGGCCGCTCCCCTTGCCCAGCGCGATATCTACCGCCGGTCGGCCGACCACTTCCGGAAGGAACGGAATGTATTCCAGAGGCTCCGCCTGCTTGCAGCGGCCGTGGAACATGGCCACGATGCCCGACTCGATATGGTAGAGAGAGTCGCCGACGATGGGCCGGTTGGGGGGCACGCTGAACCCGCTCAACTCCTGTACCAGCTTGGACAGCTCGTAGAAGCCCTCGGTCTTGACGCCGGTATCCACGCCGTAGAGGACCTTCAGGGCCATGATGGTGTCTTCCAGGGGAACGTTGCCGGCGCGCTCTCCGGTGGCCGTAACGGTGACGTGGGCCACCGAGGCTCCGTTGGCCAGGGCCGAGATGGTGTTGGCCACCCCCAGACCGAAGTCTTCGTGGCAGTGGATCTCGATGGGTTGGGCGAAGCGGGACCGCAGCTTGCTCACCACCATGGCGATGCCTTGGGGTGTGCAAACGCCGAAGGAGTCCGCCAGGGTCATCGAGTCCATGTGTCCCTCGGTGGAGACCTGCTCCATGAGGTCGATATACCTGTTCAGGTCGGACCGGGTGCTGTCGATGGTGAAGAAGACCGTGTACAGGCCCGCCTCCTTGGCCGCCAGGGTGGTGTCGATGGATGCCTTGATGGCCCAGTCCATGCTCTTGCCGTAGGCGTGCTTGATGATGTGGTCGCTGGAGGGAATCTCGGTAATGATGCCGTCGACGCCGCAATCCTTGGCCATCTTGACGTCGGCCGGCATGCAGCGCGCAAAGGAGAAGATCTCCGGACCCAGGTCCAGGCTCACAATGTCCTTGATGGCCGCCTCGTCTTCAGCCGAAACCGCCGGCATGCCCGCCTCGATGCGGTGGACACCGGCCGCGGCCAGCTTCTTGGCGATCGCCACCTTCTCCTGACGGCGAAACACGATCCCCGTCTGTTGCTCCCCGTCGCGCAGGGTGACGTCGTGAATGCGGATCTGCTCCGGAAAATTCATGCCCTGAGTGGCTTCCGGCGCGTAGTTCCAGGGGCTGGCAAACCAGCTGTCGGTTTTCCAAGGTTGACTCATCTGTGTTCTCCTTAACGTTGAAAACTGGGCAAGATCGGTTTCAATCAGGGCGGTTGGGCACAGGGATGAATGCGACGGTGCCGCCGGATTCTCGCGGCACAATCTATTGCATCGAACCGATACCTGTCAAGCTCGCCCGGGGGGCCGCGGCCCGCGCTACCGCGCGGACCCTTGGAGGGTGAAACGGCCGATTACTTAACAGAAGCGAACCACGAATGAACACGAATACCGATGGACTTCCTTCAACGGCAGGCGGCACCAAAATGCTTCTGCAATTTTGTTGCTTCGGTATCACTTCGTGTCCTTGGCAGATAACCTCCTCGATTTCGGTTGACGCCCCCCAATGAACAACCCATCGATCCCTTTATTGGCGTTCATTCGTGGATGACCCTGTTTGCCTTCGTGGATTTCTGTTTGTCGGCCTTTGTGGACAGCGCCTCAGTTGTTTCAGGCGTCGCCGGGAGGCGGCTATCGCGACACCGGTTTGCCGGCGGGATCAACGATTTCCACCGGCCCAAGATCGAGCCGGCGCACCGGATCCTCCAGCTCATTCAGGTCTCCAACCACAACCACCAGCAACCGGGTCTCGTCCAGATAGCCTCGCGCCGCGGCCCGAACCTGTTCCAGCGTCACCGAATCGACGGACGCGGGGTAGCCGGCCAGCGTCTCCAGGGGAAGATCATAGGCAAAGAGGTCGGCCATTTGATCCGCCACTCGCCCCAACGTCTCGAACCGCTGAGCAAAACCACGCACCAGGTTCTGCTTGGCTGTCGACAACTCGGCCGGGGTGATGGGCCTGGCGCCCCCGATGGACTCGATTTCCCGGTGCATCTCCACCAGCGTCTCGGTGGTTACAGGAGTCTGCACGGCCGTGCCTCCGACCCAGAATCCCCCCTGTCGGGCGTAGGCGAACCGGGTGGAGGCCCCGTAGGTGTACCCCTTGTCCTCCCGCAGGTTGAGATTCAGGCGGCTGCTGAAGCTGCCTCCCAGCACGGCGTTCATCAGCTCGATGGCATGGTAGTCGGCAACCTTGCGTGCGGGACCGATCGACCCCAGGCGGATCTGGGACTGGGGGGCATCCTGGCGGTCCACCAGGACCACTCGGATCCCCTCGGGAGGAGTGGCTTCAGGCAGGATGATCTTGGGCGCTTCACCCGCTTCCCAGCCGGCCAGGCAATCCCCGGTCAACCGGGTGGCCTCGGCCAATGTGATGTCTCCCGCAAAAAGCAGGACGGCGTTGCCCGGCCGCCAGTGCGTTCGGTGAAAATCGACCAGCTCCTGGCGGGTCAGGGCGCGCATCGAAGCCTCGTCGCCTCCGGTTGGAAGCCCGAATGGATGAGCTTCCCCGAACAACAGGGATCGGAAGACCCTGGCAGCCGTGGCCGAGGGACTGTTCCGCTCCTGAAGAATGCGGTCCAGCCGCAACTTCCGCTGCCGCTCCAGCTCCTCTGCCGGGAAGTTCGAATTCAGAACCAGATCGGACACAAGGCGAACTGCCGGCTCCAGGTGCTCCTTGAGCACTTCCAGGGCCAGATGACAGTTCTCGGACTCGGCGCCGGAACCGAAGGAAGCGCCCAGCCGGTCCAACTCCGCCTGGATCTCCAGAGTCGTCCTCGAGCGGGTGCCTTCGTCCAGCATGGCGGTGGTCATCCAGGCGACCCCCGGCCTGGAGAGGGGATCCGAACAAGACCCCGACTTCAACAACAGGCTGACGGCCACCTTGGGAAGATCATGCCGCTCGGCCACCACCACCGTCAGGCCCGAGGCGAGGGTCTCTACAGCCAGGGCAGGCGGTCGAAAGGACTTGGGGCTTCCGATGCCGGGCTGCTGCTCCCGGTCCGGCTCGGACCTCCGGGGACGGGCCGACGACTCGGGTACGAAGCTGAGGGCCACTCTGCGAGAGGTATTCAGCCAGGTCTCCGCAGCACTCCGCACCTCTTCCGCACCCAACTGCTGGTAGCGCAGGTAGTCTTCCTGGAAGTAACCGGGTTCTCCCAGGAAGGTGTTGTACTGGTTCAAGAGATCGGCCTTCCCCCCAAAACCCCCGATACGCTCCAGGCCGCTCACGAACTCGAATTCCTGCTTGGCTTTTTCCCGTTTCAACTCTTCAGGGTCGGGTCCTTCCTTGGCAAAGGCAGCGATCTCCTCCCGGATGAGATCGTCCAGGCGGCCCAGGGTCCGACCGGGGCGAGCGGTGGCCACCACCCCGAAAAGCCCGCTGATTTCCAGGGAATAGTTGAAGGCGGATACGTCCGAGGCCACCTGCTCCTGATAGACCAGCCGCCGGTAGAGCCGCGAGTTCTTGCCCCGTGAGAGCATGCGTGAGGCCAGGTCGAGCTCCGCGTCTCCGGCGTGGAAATAGGCCGGCACCGGCCAGACCAGGTAGAGGCGCTCCAGAGGCACTCGGTCGGAGACAGTGACACGGCGTTCACCCTCCATCCGAGGGACCCACAATCGGGGGCGCTCCAGGGGGGGGCCGGGGGGCAGCGGGCCGAAATACTTTTCCACCCATTCCCGGGCCTGAACCCGGTCGAAATCGCCGGCAACCACCAGGCTGCAGTTGTTGGGAGCGTAGTGCTTATGGAAGAAATCCTTGGTTTCCTGCAGGGAAGTCGCGTCCAGGTCCTCCTGCGATCCGATCACGATCCAGGAATAGGGATGCCCTTGGGGAAACAGGTTTTCGAAGATCAACTGCAGCGCGCGTCCGTAGGGAACGTTCTCGTAGCTCTGACGGCGCTCGTTCTTGACCACGCCACGCTGGTTGTCCAGTTTTTCCTGAGTGAGGGCATCGGCCAAATAGCCCATCCGGTCCGACTCCAGCCACAACACGTATTCCAGAGCCTCACTGGGCACCGTTTCGAAGTAGTTGGTGCGGTCGAAGCTGGTGGTGCCGTTGACCCCACCCTCGCGCATATTGGCTCCAGCCCGTTCCAGGTAGGTGAGATATTCCCCGTCGGCATTCCGGGACCCCTGGAACATCATGTGCTCGAACAAGTGGGCCAAGCCGGTGCGACCCGGCTGCTCATTCTTGGAGCCGACGTGGTACCACAGGTTGACGTGGGCCACGGGAAGCTTGGCGTCGGAATGCAGAATGACCTGCAGGCCGTTGGCCAGGCGGTACTTCTCAAAATCGATGACGGGGGCTTGCCGCATGGCTTTCAAGAAATTCCCTTCTCTTCATTGGATACCCGATCTCCACTGGCGAGGACCGTTGCCATACAGCCCCTTGGTCTCATTTCCCACATTGGTCCCTTGATCCCTCGAGTTTTTGCAAAATTGGCGGTGGAGCAGGATATTTTGCCAACAAACGTCATGTCATGCCTTTTTCAATATCGGGTGCGACCTGGTGAAAAAAGCGGGTTCACCACGAAAAGCACAAAAGTCACAAAACGAACTTCCTGATTTCGAGTCTTGACGATCCGAAGTTGATCCCCATGGACTCGCGTTGACCGAATGTACGCAGATTACCTGGAGCTCGTGCGACATGTGCGGGAGTCAACTCCCTACAGCCTTTCAGTGTTCTGCTCTCTTTGTGCCTCTTGTGGCCATTCCCGGTAAGGGTCCCGCTGCCGAATTCTGTAAACGCCTCTCTCATTACCCCTTTCAAACCCTGTGGAAATCGGTTAAGTAAAGACCCATGTACCTGGAAGTGAGCCTGCCGCTCCCGATCACACGACACTTCTACTATCGTCTCCCGGAGGCCCCCTCCAAGCCCATGCAGCCGGGCCAGCGGGTGCTGGTGCCCCTCGGGAACCGAAAGGTTACGGGCTATGTGCTGAAGGCCCATCCCCGCCTCCCCTCCGATTTCCCCCAAACGGTCGAACTGAAACCCGTCCTGGAAGTGCTGGACGATTCCAGCTTGATCTCACCCGGTCTCTTCGAACTCAGCCGCTGGGTGGCCGACTACTACTTCGCTTCGCTGGGAGAGGTCCTGAAGGCCTGCCTGCCGCCCGGAATCAATCCCAGGATGGAGCAGCGCTTCAGCCTGACTGCTTCGGGGGAGCGCCTCCTGAAGCAGACGAAGAATAGCGCAGAGATCAGCCAAAGGAAACGGCAAATCCTGGAGTTGCTGGCTCGGCACTCCGGGCTGGACCGCCGGGCTCTCGAAAGGCTGGCGAAGCACAGGGTCACTGCAGCCGAACTCGAAGCACTGGCGGCTGCAAGCTGGATTCGGATCGAGCAGGCACCTCGGGGTACGGTTGTCGCGGCCAAGAAGCGTTGGTTCCTCTCGCTCCACCCCGACTGGAAAGAAGCCTTGCCCGAGGCAAGGCTGACCGACAACCAAAGGGCCTTGATCTCCCACCTGCGGAGCGCCGGAGGCGCCGTGAGCCTGGCCGGTCTTCGCAAGCTCTTTTCCGTCTCCCGACCGGCCCTGGAGCGTCTGGAGCAACGGCAACTGGTCCGACTGAGCCGGGACGAGGTGGCGCGGGATCCACTGGGTGGGACGGACCCTGCCGGCCGCTATCAACCCCGGGTGCCGTCCCAACAGCAGCGCAAGGCCCTGGAGGCGCTGATTCCGAAGCTGAACGCCGGGCGTTTCTCGGCCGTTCTCCTGCATGGCGTGACCGGTAGCGGCAAGACGGAAGTCTATCTCGGCCTGATCGAGCACACCTTGAGGTCAGGAAAGACCGCCCTGGCGCTGATGCCGGAGATCGCGCTCACCCCCGCGGTGGCTGAGGAATTTCGCGCCCGCCTGGGCAACACGGTGGCCATCCTGCACAGTGGATTGTCCGATGGAGAACGCCACGACGAGTGGTGGCGAATCAAGCGCGGGCATGCCCGGGTGGTGATCGGCACCCGCTCGGCGGTGTTCGCTCCCCTGGAAAACCCCGGACTGGTGGTGGTGGACGAGGAACACGATCCCTCCTACAAGCAACAGGAGAGTCCCCGCTACCACGGGCGCGACACGGCCATCGTCCGGGGGAAGCAGGCCGGGGCGGTGGTGGTGCTCGGCTCTGCCACGCCGTCGATCGAGACCTTCCACCACTCCCGGGAAGGGAAATATGGCTACCTTCGAATGGCGGCTCGCATTCACTCCCGGCCACTCCCCGAGACCCGCCTGGTCGACATGCGGGCGGACTTCGAGACCACCTCCCGTATAACTCCGCTCTCGGCAGAGCTCAGCGCGGCCATCGGGGACCGTCTGGAGAGGCAGGAACAGATCCTCGTTCTGCTCAACCGCCGCGGATACGCCGCACACGTGCTTTGCCGTAGCTGCGGAGAGAACATTCAGTGCCGCTTTTGCAGCATCGCGATGACCTACCACAAGATTCGCAAGGCCCTGGTCTGTCACTACTGCGGCTACCGGCAACGGGTCCCTCAAAAGTGCCCTGCCTGTCACAGCAAGCACCTCTACTTCATGGGAGAGGGGACGGAAAAGGTGGAGGGATTGCTAAAGGAGGCCTTCCCTGAGGCCCGTGTGGACCGGCTCGATCGGGACGCGGCCCGCAGGAAGGATGCTCACCGTCAAATCCTGAGCCGGTTCCGGCAGCGCAAGACCGATATCCTTACCGGAACGCAGATGATCTCCAAGGGCCACGACTTTCCCTTCGTCACCCTGGTAGGGGTGGTTTCGGCGGACCACTCCCTGTCTTTTCCCGATTTTCGGGCCGCCGAACGGACCTTCCAGCTCTTGAGCCAGGTTTCCGGGAGAGCCGGAAGGGGGGAGTTGCCGGGAGAGGTCCTGATTCAGAGTTACTGCCCGGAGCACTATTGTTTCCGTTTCGTGACTTCCCACGACTACGAGGGGTTCTACGAGAAGGAGATTCAGTTCCGCAGGTTCATGCACTACCCACCCTTCACCGCCTTGGCGCTGATTCTGGTCCGCGACAAGAACCTGGCAGCGGCGACCGAGACCATCAACCGTTTCGCCGAGCTGCTGCAAGGGGCCCGCGGCCCGCAGACTCGCATTCTGGGACCCACCCAGTCTCCGCTGCCCAGAATCCGATCGGAACACCGATTTCAACTCCTGATCAAGTCCAGGAGTCGATCCCGGCTGCAGGCTCTTCTCCGGAAGACCCTCCATCAGGCCCAGACCAGTGGACTGGATCTCCGCAGGATCCACATCGACATCGACCCGATTGACCTGATGTAGCTTTCCTCGGCAGGATCGCTGCCGGCAGGCCGGATAGCGGTTTGAGGAGGAATCTCTTGGGATTTGGACGGAAAGCGAGGGCAGCCGCCAGCCAGGCAGCGCAACGGCCTACAGGGACTCATTTGTTTCCGGAGATTTGGACGGGGCAGCCATCCGGTGGCTTCCATCCGGATGGCACGGCGGTGCTAGATGGATTGCAGATCCTTGCCGGGCTTGAAACGAACGGCCTTGCCGGGCGGAATGGAAACTTCTTCCCCGGTCCTGGGGTTGCGGCCGATCCCGGTCTTGCGGGGCTTGATGTTGAAGACGCCGAATCCCCGCAGCTCTATCCGATCATTGCGTTGAAGCGCGCCTTTCATCGCATTGAACACGGCGTCAACGGCAGCTTCGGCCTTGCTTCTGGGGATTCCGGTCCGCTCGACGACATGGTTGATGATGTCTAGTTTGATCACCGCTAAACCCTTTCCTCGAAGAGATGCCGACAGAGTCTATCGGCTAAGTCCAATGCTGTCTAGTGTCCTGCCCCAGAAATAAGGCTAACCCGCATGTAGGGGCTTGAAGGCAAGGACCGTCCGCGACCCCGAACCGCTATCCTCCTGCAGGAAATCGACCTGGAGCGGCATCCCGACGGAGATCGTCCCGGGATTGCGGGTATCCACCCCCTCAATTCGGGCCACCACCCGGGCTTTTTCCTCGAGTTCGACCACGCCGGTGCAATAGGGGTTCTCTCGACCATAGCCCAGCTTCAGCATGGCCGGTGTACCGATGGCAATGCAGGTGAAAGCCACCAGCTTACCCCGTCCTTCCATCAGCTCCCACTCCATGTTCGACTGGTCGCATTGGGGACAGAGCGCTCGAGGAGGAACAAAGACTGCCTGGCAGGCCAGGCATCTCGATCCCATCAGTTTTCCTTCCCGGAGGTATGCCTGAAAGGAGTGATCGGTGAAGGGCCTCGGTTCCAGGGTGCTATCTCCTTTCGAGAACGGTGACGGTCGAAGTGCCTCCGGTCCCTCCCAGATTCTGGGCCGCGCCCAGGCGCGGATGGCCGGGCACCTGTCTCTCCCCGGCTTGTCCCCGGAGCTGGGTCCATACTTCGAATATCTGGGCAGCCCCGGTAGCCCCGACGGGATGGCCCTTGCATTTGAGTCCGCCCGAGGTATTGATGGGCTTGGACCCGTCCAAACGGGTCTGACCATCTTCTACCGCCTTGTATGCCTGACCGGCCGGAAAGAAACCCAGATCCTCGATATGCAGCAGTTCTGCAATGGAGAAACAGTCGTGTACCTCGGCAAACTGGACTTCCTCCGCCGCGATGCCGGCCATGTCAAAGGCTTCCCGGGCCGCATACCGGGTTGCTTCGAAGGTGGTCAGATCCTCGGAGGCGTGCAGACCACGCCCGCTGGCCTGCCCGATTCCGGCAACGTAAAGCGGATCGTCGGTAAAGCTCCGAGCCAACTCTTCACCCACCAACAGGAGACAGCAGGCTCCGTCGCTGATGGGGCAGCAGTCAAACAGGTGAATCGGCCAGGCTACCACCGGATTGGCCCTGGGGTCTCGCAGAAAAGCCTTGGGGTCCGGCCAATCCGGAACCGGGCGCCCCTTGCTCTCGGCCCTCCTTTTCTTGGCGACCATGACCTCTTCCAACGTGGCGCTGAGCTGTGCCTTGGGGTTCCGAGCCGCATTGTCATGACTCTTGATGGTGACGTTCATGAGATGCTCTCGGGAGGCCCCGAACTTATCGAAATAGGCGGTTGCAATGGTGCCGAAGACTCCGGGAAAGGTGAACCCGACCTCCCGTTCGTAAGGAATGGCCGCCATGCCCAATCCTTCGGCCACCACTTCAGTGGCGCCTTTGGACATGTCCTCCACACCCCCGACCAGAACCGCATCGTAGAACCCCGAGGCGATGGCGAAAACGCCTTCCCGAAAGGCCAGCGCACTGGAAGCGCAGGCACCCTCGGTACGGGTCGCCGGCCGAGGGACCAGACCCAGCGTGTCGGAGAGAATGGCGCCCCAGTGGGATTGCCGCACGAAAAAGTCGTTGCTGTAGTTGCCCAGGTAGAAAGCGTCGATATCGGCGGGGTCCAGTCCCTTGTCCACCGAGGCTATCATTGCCTGGAAGGCCTCCAGAAAAAGGTCCTTGGAGTCCCGGTCCCTGAACATGCCGAACTGGGACATCCCCGCGCCGACCAAGGCCACCCCACGGCTCAGTTTTCTCTTCTTTCTCATTGTTCCCCGCCCCGACTATGAATATAGGCCGCCTTGGCGGCCGGTTGCTGGCATGTTACCACAAACTCCGCGTCCCCAACCGCCGGCCTGGAGGGAGAATTCCCCGGGAGCGCGGGCGTCCCGCCAGGTTGATGCAATTCAGGGACTTACCTGAAACCAATCGAGAATGTAATCCACGACAGGGAACGGCGAACCAGGAACGGACACGAATAAACACCAATCAACGGATTGATGCGGTGAGCCTTTTACAAGAGTCGGCAGCGGGATGTTTACCGGAAGCGGCCACAAAAGGCACAAAAATACAAGTTGTGCCTTTTGTGCGTATTGTGGTTAGACAGCGTTTTTCACCGGGTCGCACCGGTTATTGAAAAAGACAGGAGATGTAATTCGAGGGGTGAGGCAACCGATTTCGAGGAGGGAACCGGGGAAGGAGGATTGACCGATGCCCTCGCAAGGTGCCACTGCTTTTACTGGTCTGTGGTTTAAAGGAGGTTCCCGGATTGCACCCGGGTCAAGAGGCGTTGGAGGGGGGCGGAAGCACCGGCAGGGAACACGTAAGGGCTGGATGCCTGCGCCCCCGGCACGGACGCATTCCCGTGATTCTACTTACTTGTGCCCCTCACACCTGTTTCCCCACCCACCTGACCTCGCCGAAGACCTTGGCGCCGACAGGCCAGGGGATTGGAGCCCAATCGGGGTTGTCGCTGATCAACCGCCAACTGCCTCCCGGGTCCCTGTCCAAACGCTTGACCATCATGCCGTCATCGGTCTGGAGAACAAAGATTCGCCCCTCCTGGAGCTGCGCGCGGTTGCGGTCGACCAGAATCGCGGAGCCGTCCGGAAGGGTGGGCGCCATCGACTCTCCCCTGACACCGACGATGGTGCACTGGTGAGGGTAGAGTCCGTGGCGATCCAGCCAGCTTCGAGTGAAGGTGATATAGCCAGCGACGCTCTCCTTGGACTCCTCCTTGCTGCCCGCGGCGGCTGCCAACTGCTTGATGGTTACGTGGTGGTCACCGGCCGGAACCTCCTCTTCCTTGGCTTGGCCGAGGAGAAGGGAAAGGTCGCTTCGGATGTCTTCACGAAGCCGCCGGGCCCAGTCGGGACGTTTCTCGACAGCAGGCGCTCCATCGGGTAACTCGACGGGGTCATCCAGCGGGGCCGTTTGAAGCCGAAGGCCGAGGACGCGGCAGATGGCTTCCAGGGAATCCAGGCGGGGGGAGGAACCGCGGCGGATGTTGCGGACAGTATCGGAGCTGCCGGTGGCCAGGATGGAGAGGTGGCGGTCGGAGACGCCGCAACGATCGATCAGGTCGAGGAGATGTTGCCTGAAAGTCATGGGGTAATAATACCACAAAATATACTACCAAAACTAAAGTACTTGAATTACGGTTTTATAACCGTATAGTAGCGGAATGAATCACCGAGAGGTTCTCCTGACCTTGTTCGAGTGCTATTGCCGAAAGGTGAACCTCAGCCAGTCGCGCGTCTCGAGCCTTGTCTTCAACCACGGTGGACGCATAGCCAGAATCCGGGCGGGGCGGGACTTTACCGTCGGCAGCTACGAACGGGCCCTGCGGTGGTTTTCCGACCACTGGCCAGAGGGACTTCACTGGCCGGTGGGCATAGAGCGTCCACCTCGGTCCGGCCAGGGCGGCGTGCGGAACTCCGGCCGGGTTGCCGCCCCGCGGAGCCGCAGAGAGCCTGGCTAGTCCACAGGCAAGGCGAAAGCGACGTAGCTTCCGCCCGATGGGGCGCCGCTCTTGCCGCCCCCGGCCGCGATCACCACGAACTGGCGCCCGGCCACTTCATAGGTGGCCGGGGTTGCGTTTCCAGAGGCCGGCAGCAGCGCTTCCCACAAGAGGCGTCCGTCGGTCTTGTCGAAGGCCCGGAACTTGCGATCGAAGTTGCTGGCGCCGATAAACACCAGTCCACCCGCCGTCACGATGGGACCGCCGTAGTTTTCCGATCCGGTCCTCGCCATCCCTTTCGCCGCCAGTTCCGGAAATTCACCCAAGGGAACCTGCCAGACGATCTCTCCCTTGTCGAGATCGATGGCGTTCAGGGTTCCCCAGGGCGGTTTTACTGCCGGATAGCCCTCCGGATCCAGGAAGCGGTTGTAGCCGTCATGACCGTAGGGCAGATGGTAGAGAGGCTTGCCGGCCCGGGCCGCTGGAACGGATGTGTCCCTCCCATAGAGCACAAACCCCAGGATGGCCTCCAGCACCTCGTCCCCCAGGTGGGCAAAGCCCGGCATGCGGCCCCCGCCTTGGCGCAGGGTCCGGCGCACCGTCTCCTCGGAACGGCGCTCTTCCAGGCCCACCAATGGGGGGAACTCCGGGGGGGAGCCGCTGCGGTCCTGCCGGTGGCAGCCGCTGCAATTCCAGCGGTAGAGCTGCCGGGCGGTGAAGGGACCGGCGGGTGTCTCCCTCTCCACCAGCCGCAGGATCCAGGCCATCTCGCTGGAATTCACGTACAACCGTCCCGATTCCGGATCGAAAGCCGCCCCGCCCCACTGGCCCCCTCCGTCGAAACCCGGAAAGAGAACGGTCCCCTCAAGGCTGGGAGGCGTGAACTGGGGCCCGCTGCGCAGCCTCCGGAAGCGCTTCAACACCTCCCGGTGCGCTTCCGGAGTGCGATCGGTCAACAGGTCTTCCGTCAGACGCTGGCGGGCGAACGGAGGCGGCTTGGCGGGAAGGACCTGCGTGGCGGCCAATCGCTCGCCCGGGACACCCGCGACCGGAACCTCGACTTCCCTGAGGGGGAACAGGGGGCGGCCGGTCTCCCGGTCAAAGGTGAAGACGTGTCCGGACTTGGTGATCTGGGCCACGGCGTCAACCGGCCTGCCCTCCCTGAACACGGTCACCAGGCTGGGCGGGGCCGGCAGGTCCCGGTCCCACACGTCGTGCCTGACCACCTGAAAGTGCCAGACCCGCTCGCCGGACCCTGCCTTCAGGCAGAGCAACGAGTTGGCAAAGAGGTTGTGGCCTGGACGGTTCCCGCCGAAAAAGTCGAAAGCCGCCGAGCCGGTGGGAACGTAGACCAGTCCGCGCTGCTCGTCCAGGCTCATGCCGGCCCAGCTGTTGGCTCCGCCGGCGGTTTTCCAGGCTTCTCCGGGCCAGGTCCGGTGGCCCGCTTCACCCGGACCGGGAACGGTTCGGAAACTCCAGCGGAGCCTGCCGCTGCGGGCGTCATAGGCGCGAATGTCGCCGGGGGCGCTCGGCAGGCTCTCACTCACCGTGCTGCCGAGGATGAGCAGATCCCGGTAGACCACCCCGGGCGTGGTCAGCGAGACGGTGAGTGAATCGGACGGCCGCCGCAGGTGGCGCCTCAGGTCGATGGTTCCCCGATTTCCGAAGTCGAGGCAAGGCTTGCCGGTGGCCGCGTCCAGGGCATAGAACCGGTGCCAGAAGGAGAAGTAGACCCGCTCCTGGCCGTGCCCGCTCCAATACATCAATCCCCGAATGCGGACCCTGTCGCGGGGAGGCCCGCCTGGGAGGGATGGCCGGAAGGACCAGATCTCCCTGCCGGTGGCCGCGTGTAGCGCGAAGACCCGCCCCCGGGGGCTGGCGGCATACAGCCGCTCGCCCACCACCAGGGGGTTGCATTGCATCTCCGAGCCGGGAAAGGCATCCCCCGTATCGTAGGTCCAGGCGACCCGCAACCGGTGCAGGTTGTTGCGGGTGATCTGAGCGAGGCGGGAGTAGCGGATCTGCCGGTTGCCGCCTCCGTAGGCGCTCCACCGGTCGTAGCCCCTCTTCGGCAGACCGCGGCCAGAGGGCTCCGACCAGGCGAGAGGGACCCAGGCGACCGAAGCCGCAACCGCCACAAGACAGGCGAGTAGTGCGCTAATGGCCATGGCCCATGTCAGACGGAGCGAAGGGAATAGAGCCTGGCCCGGCGCATGCGAAAGCGCAACCGGACCGGCCGTCCCGTCCAGGCGGAGAGGTCCGACTCTCCTCCCCAGGTGACAGTGTGGTCAAGGTAGTCTCCGGAGATTGGATCGCAGTCTTCAAACGATCGGCCCGGAAGGGCGGGAGCATGGGTCCTGCGGTTGTCCCGGGAGGCGTCGGCCAATTCCACCCGTATCTCGCCTCCAAATCGGGTCCAGGCATTGAGCACCAGCCGCGACCCGCTCAGAGCCAGAATCAGGGTGGAGCATCCGCCCAGTGTCTCCGCCTCCAGCGAGACGAACCCGTCCTGGCGCCAGTTCGCGGTCAACACGCCGGTCTCGGGACGGGAGTTGTCGAAGAAGAGCTGGTTGTGGGAGCCTCGGCGGGGTGAATAGGGTAGCGACCACTCCCCCGGGGTCAGGCTGACCAGGCCACATCCGGCATAGGCGCCTCCCTCGGCTTCGGAACCGGGCTCGCCCGCCGGAATGATCGACTGCCGCAGGGGTCTTTGCCAATTCAGGCCGTCCCGGCTGGTCATCAGGTGCACTTCGGAGAAATCGCCCGAGTGGCGGTAAAAAGCCGGAAACATCAGGTGGGCATCGGCTCCGGGCCAGCGGGCGTAGGAGTTGGTGTAGATGTCGGTGTCGGGGTCGTCGTGCATGTCGATCTCGACCAGCGGCCGGGGAGTCGGCCAGTGCTCGAAACGGTCCGTCTCCGCGTAGCTGATGATGCGGCGGGCGTGGGAGGTGCCATGCTCGTGGGCTGTCCAGCCTCTGAAGTAACCGACATAGACACCCCTTTCCGGATCGAAGTCAACCACGCTCTGGGTGTCGCTGAGGTAGTTCCGGATCAGGGGCTCCTGGATCATGCTCCAGCGCAACCCGTCGGAGGAAACCGCTCCGTAGACACAGAAGCGCCCTTGGTGCGAACCCAGATGGACCATCTTGTAGCGCTGGGACGCTGGCGCTGAAGGGTCCTTGAAGAAGGTTGCCCCATGGGCGTCCCGGCCCGGCGAGGCATCCAGCCCGAAGACCAGGTTGTTGCGGCGCGACCCCCGATAGGTCACCATCCCCAGTTCCGGCTTGACCCAACGGATTCCGTCGCTGGACTCGGCATAAGCCATCACCCGCTGGGTTCCCACGTCCTCGTCCACCTCCAGCTCGCCGCTCAGATCCCCGCTGTCGTAATAGAGCCTCCAGCGCCCCTCATCCTCCAGCAGCGTGCTATAAACTCCCAGGCCGGTTCGGGCGTTGCCGGCCTCCCAGGGCTTGTCGGCCGTCACCAGGGGAACCCGGTCCAGACGAGGGGGATGGGCCCTCAGGCGCACCCCGAAGGGCATCTCCCAGCTTTCGGGCCGCTGGCCGCCGAACGACAGGCCGTAACCCGGCTCGATCAGTTTCCAATCCACAAAGACGTGCTTCCGGCTTCCCAACTCGAACGGCTTGTAGGTCATGAGCTGCCTCCAGTCCTCGAGTCCGAGCCAGGAGCATACAACAACCGCCGGAATGCCCCGATCTCTTTCTTCATGGCCCACATCGCGGTATACTTCGGGGAGCACCCGAAAGAAGCGCACTTCCGAAGCCGATAGTCCGCATGCATCGATCGAGACAGTTTCACCCCTCCCAGGTGGCAACGCTTCTGCTCCCGCCGGTTCTGGCGCTCTGCGGTCTTTCCGCCCCGGCCTGGAGCCAGGGGTCGGAAGCGGAGGAACTTTTCGAGAGAAAGATCCGGCCTCTGTTTGTCCGGCACTGTACGGCATGCCACAACTCCGAGCTGGCAACCGCCGGACTGGATCTCTCAACCGCCGAGGGATTCCGCCAAGGGGTGGCGGGGAGCCCTCTGATCTCGGCTGAAACTCCCTCGCATGGCCGCCTCCTCCAAGCCGTCCGCTACCAGGACGCCGTCAAGATGCCCCCGGCGGGCAAGCTGGACCCAGCCGAAATTGCCGCCCTGGAGACCTGGATCGGGTTGGGAGCACCCTGGCCCGAACCGTCGGCCGGGACGGGCGAGGAAGCTGGAACTGCCCCGGCGAGCCCAAAGGGACTCTGGTCCCTGGAGCCGGTGGCCGATCCCGGGCCTCCGTCGATAACCCGCCAGGACTGGCCAAGGACGCCCATCGACCGCTTCATTCTGGCCAAGCTGGAGGAGCAGGGGCTGGAACCGGCTACTCCGGCGGACAAGCTGACCCTGCTGAGGCGAGCCACTTTCGACCTTACCGGTCTGCCACCTTCCGTCCAGGAGATCGAGCGTTTCCTGAACGACACTTCCCCCGACGCCTTCGACAAGGTCATCGGGCGGCTGCTCGACTCACCCCGATACGGAGAGCACTGGGGCAGGCACTGGCTGGACGTGGCCCGCTACGCCGACTCCACAGGCAACGACGAGGACCACAAGTACCCCCATGCCTGGCGTTACCGGGACTACGTGATCGATGTCTTCAACCGGGACCTTCCCTACGACGAATTCATCCTGGAACAGATCGCCGGAGACCTGATTCCCAGGACGGGCAACCTGGCTACCGACCGGCGCAGGATCATCGCCACCGGTTTCCTGGCCCTGGGCCCCAAGGCCGTTGCCCAGCAGGACAAGATCCGGATGGTCTACGACGTCTACGACGAGCAGCTTGACGTGGTCTCCAAGAGCGTTCTGGGATTGAGCATCACCTGCGCCCGCTGCCACGACCACAAGTTCGACCCCATCCTGACCCGGGACTACTATTCCCTGATCTCCGTCTTTGCCAGCACCCGCAGCTTCGTCGATCCGACCGCCCACGTCTCCGAAATGCTCATGAAGCCCCTGGTCCTGCCCGAAGAGCACCAGACCTATCTCGATCACAAGAAGAAAATCGACGACCGCAAGCAGGCCCAGGGGAAGCTGGTGGAAAAGGAAAAGGAACGGTTCGTTGGGGCGGAAAGCCTGCGGCTGGCCGACTACATGCTGGCCGCCCATCAGGTCTACTCCCAGGGAGCCAATCCGGCGGAGCTGTCCCGCAAGCTGGAACTGAAAGAGTCGATCCTGGAACGCTGGGCCGGCTATCTCAAGCCCGGCCAGGGGTTCCGCCCCCACCTGCTGGCCTGGCGCCGGTCCGGGGAGGACCAGCGCGCCTCGGTCGCCAAGGACTATCAGGACAAGTTCCGCGAGCAACTACACGAGTGGAACGGGGAACTGGAAGCCTGGCGGCAACGGGTCGAGAAGGCCGGGCCGGATGAAGCCAAGGAGGACCGACCCAAGTTCATTCCGGGCAGGGACCGCTTCTTCCACGAAGTCTATCTGAAGGGCAATCCGAGGGACGATAGCTACCAGACGCCCTTTATCCTCGAGCCCGGCGACACCCAACTCTTCTCCGAGGAGCGCAGGGAAGCCATCGTACGGCTCCAGAAGGAGATCGAGCAGTTGGAGAAGGCCGCGCCTCCGGAACCGGACATGGCCAACGCCGTGGAAGACGGAGAGGTGGTCGAGCAGAAAGTTTTCGTCCGGGGTGACCCCGCCAATCCGGGCGAGGATGCTCCCAAGGTTTCTCCCAGGGTGTTCGACACGCGGTGCCCTCCCATGGAAGTCAGCCAGGGCAGCGGTCGCCTGCAACTCGCCCGCTGGCTCATACAGCCGGAGCATCCGCTCACGGCTCGCGTGATGGTCAACCGGGTCTGGCACTGGCATTTCGGCCAGGGCCTGGTGCGGACGCCCGACAACTTCGGAGCCAAGGGGGAAGCACCCACCCATCCGCGACTGCTGGATTATCTGGCGCGGAAGTTTATTGAGAATGGCTGGTCCCTGAAACACCTTCACCGATCGATCATGAGGTCACGCGCCTATCAGATGGCGAGTGCTCGCTCGGAGCTGACGGCTCGAACCGATCCCAGGAACCTCTGGCTGTCCTATTTCCCCAGGCGGCGACTGAAGGTGGAGGAAATTCGCGACGGCATGCTGGCCCTGGACGACTCCATCGACCTGAAGATGGGGGGCACATTGCAGAGCGGAACAGGGTACCAGCCGGAGAACAGCAGCGAGCGGTTGAGCATGGATCCGGAGACCCAGCGCCTCCGCACGGTCTATCTGCCGTTGCGACGCGCCAATCTGCCCCCGCTGCTCGCCCTGTTCGATTTCGGCGACGCCACCACTTCCTCGGGAGAGCGCCTCCAGACCAACGTGGCTCCCCAGGCCCTTTTCATGCTCAACAGCCAATTCGTGGAGATGCGCTCCCGCGGGCTGGCCGAGCTTCTACTGAAGGACCCGGACTCCAGTGACCGGGAGCGGCTGAATCTTGCCCATCTCAAGACCCTGAATCGACACCCCCGGAGTGAGGAACTGGACCAGGCTCTGGATTACATCCGGGGATTTCAGGAGCGGTCGCCGGGGGACGACAGCCGGCTCCAGGGCTGGCAGAGTTACTGCAGAGCCCTGTTGTCCTCCAATGCCTTCATGTACGTGGATTGAGCGCCCTGAGGCTGAGCCGAATGCTGCCGGATCCGAATATGAATGATCTCCGTTCCCTCTACCGAAAACTTCAGGTGCCCGTGTCCAGGCGCGCCATGCTGCGGGCTTCGGCCGGCGGATTCGGATTTCTGGGTCTGGCCGGATTGCTTGCCGAGGAGTCGGGCCTGTTGGCCTCGCCCCCCGGAAACCCACTGGACAAGCGGCCGCCCCATTTCAAGCCCAGAGCCAAGCGGGTCATCTTCCTCTTCATGCACGGAGGTCCTTCGGGCATCGACATTCTGGACCCAAAGGAGCGCCTGACCCGTGACCACGGCAAACCGCTTCCCATCGAGCGGCCTCTGGCCTTTGACGACGAGAACCCCGCGGGGCCGCTGATGCAGTCTCCCTGGAAGTTTCGGCCCGGGGGCCAGAGCGGGCTTCCCATCAGCGATCTCTTTCCCAACGTCCGCGACTGTGCCGACGACCTCTGCGTGATCCGGTCCATGGTTGGGGAGGGCGTTGACCACGGCGCGGCCATGCTCCAGACCTTCACCGGCACCAGCACCTTCGTGCGGCCCAGCATGGGGTCCTGGGTCGTCTACGGACTGGGAACGGAGAACCGGAACCTGCCGGGATTCATCATGATCAAGCCGGCACTCTCACACGGCGGCGCCAAGAACTGGGGCTCGGCCTTCCTGCCGGGGGCCTATCAGGGAACGGCCGTCGGGCATGGGGGGCTCTATGTCAAGGATGTGAAGAAGGAACCCATCCGCTACCTCCTGAACGAGCGCTATTCGCCCGAGCTGGCCCGCTACGAGCTTGACATGCTGCAGAACATAAATCTCCGGCACCGCCAGCTGCGCCGGCACGACCCAGAGCTGGAAGCCCGCATCCAGGCCTTCGAGCTGGCCTTTCGGATGCAGGCCGCGGCCCCGGAAGTGTTTGAAGTGGAAAAGGAATCCGAACCCACCCGGAAGCTCTACGGCCTCGACGACCCCCTCACCGCCGACTTCGGCTGGCAATGCCTGCTGGCCAGACGCATGGCCGAACGGGGCGTCCGCTACATCCAGTGCACTCACACCTATATGCCCGGCGGGGTCGGCTGGGATCAGCACGGCGAGCTCTATGCCAAGCATACCGATAATGCCCGGCAGGTCGACCGGCCCATCGCGGGCTTGCTGAAAGACCTGAAAGGGCGGGGACTGCTGGAGGATACACTGGTCATCTGGGCCGGCGAGTTCGGCCGCACCCCCGTATCCCAGAACGGCGACGGCCGCGACCACAACCCCTACGGCTACTCCATCTGGATGGCCGGCGGCGGAGTCAAGGGTGGCTTTGCCTACGGGGCCACCGACGAGTTCGGCTACCACGCCGTTGAAGACCGCATGCACATTCACGACTTTCACGCCACCATGCTCCACCTGCTGGGAATCGACCACGAAAAACTGACCTACACCTACGGGGGCCGGAACTTCCGCCTGACCGACGTGGCGGGTGTGGTGGCCCACAAGATCCTGGCTTAGTCCTGCATTTCTCAGCAGTGCCGCCTCTCAATCCACCATGGACACGGAGAACACTTAGAGCAAAAAGAATGGGGCACGCCTCGGTGGCCAGGCCTCCACCCCCCCACCGCATCAGCCCGCAGTTGAGCCGGTGGGGGGTAACGAGGCGTCTCCTACTTTTTTGCGGAGGCATTGCGTTCGGGGACGGGTGCTTTCTATGCGCCGCATTCGCGGCTGGGTTGGCGCAGAACCCATACGACCCCGGGTTGACACCCGGGGCTACCCTAAGCCGCAGCTTCGCAGCTCTATAAGGATGGCTCGTAGGTGGCGTCTTGCCGGGTAACCCACGTCAACCGCAGCTTCGCAGCTCTCCCCGAACTCGCAATGCTGCAAGGGGGAACGTGCTTGTTTTTTGGAATATTTCCCTGGGCAGCAGTGCGGTGATTCCAGTCGAGACGTGGGCGTCAACCCATTGCACAACGTCCCCTACTCCCCCCGAATGAACCGCAGAAAGTTTTTGCGAAAGCGGGCGGCCGGTATCCCCGCAGGTCCGGCTGCCCAGGCGACCTCCGGTTCAGGCACCCCACCGGAGCGTCGGGACCCGAACACCCCACCTCGGGTCTTCCTCTTCAACGACGGGCGCCACGTCGGAGGACTGGACAGCTTCGAGCCACCGATCACTCCGCAAGATTACGGCACCATCGTCGATCAACTGGCAGGAAGCGGAGTGGACGCCCTGGTGCTGTTCGCGGCCGGAGCCCATGGGACGGTTCTCTATCCCAGTCAAGTGGCCGACCTGTGGGGAGATACGGTCGAGCGGTGGGACCACTATGTCTGGGGCAGAACGGCACGGGTCCTGCGTCAGTTGATCGCAGACGGTCACGATCCTCTGAAGCTCCTTTGCGACCGCTGCCATCATCACGGCATCCGCATGATCCCCAGCACCTGGATCAGCCTTCACAGCGGCAACCGGCAAACCCACCGAAACCTGGGACGCTGGTCGGCCTTCACCCTGGACAATCCCCGGTTTCAGGTGGGGGAGGACCCCGACCCCAGGGCTGCCGGCCTGCTCAAGTCCCGGTTCAGCTTTCTCCACGCCGAGGTAAGGGAGGAACGCTTCCGTCTCCTGTCGGAGATGCTCTCCGATTACGAGACCGACGGCGTCGAGTTGAACCTGACCTCGGCCCTACCCTATTGCCGGTTCAGCGAGGTGGACCGGCTGGCCCCGCTGCTCACCCAATGGCTGCGGGACCTGCGCCAAGTGGCCGACCGGGCCCGGGACCTGCAGAAACGTCCCAAGCCGATCTACCTGCGCATTCCGGCTCATCCCGATGCCTGGAAACTGGTGGGGTACGAGGTCGGCTTGTGGGTCTCGGAGAAACTGGTGGACGGGCTCTTCTGCGAGAGCAGCTTCACTGAGGAAGAAGGGGTGGACCAGGATGTCGACCTGGCCTCGGTGATAGCCCTGACCCGCGGCACCCCATGTCGAATCTACTACGCCTTCCACACCAACCTTTATCGGCAATTCGCGCCCAGCGCCACCCCGGCCATGATCTGGGCCGCCGCCGCCAACGCCTACGGCCAGGGCGCCGACGGCTTTGCCATCGCCGACCACGTCTGGGCTCCCAACGGTTGGCCCTGGACCACGCGGGATTATGAAGCGCTGCGCCTGCTGGGGCACCCCGAGCTTCTGGCCCAGGCCGACAAGCACTACCTGGTGCGCTCAGACATCCGGGATGAGGCCACGGCCGGCTGGTTGCCCGGTAGAGACATCCAGCTCCCCAAGGAGCTGGAACCCGGAGAATCCCACCAGGTGTCGTTCCGGGTGGCCGACGACCTGCAGCACTGGCGCCGATTGGGGCGCGTCAAGTCCGTGGTGCTGCGAGTCCGCTTTCGGGAGATCCTCCCCAACTACGACAGGGTGGAGGTCCATCTCAATGAGCAGGAGCTGCCGGATTCCATTCTGGAGAAGGTCGACATGACCTACCGGCTGGTGGACCAGCAGTCCAGCGCCCATTCCATCACACCCTACGGCTATGCCTACGACTTCCATCTCGACCCCGACCGCTACCCCAGGAGTGGCCGAAATCGGTTGAGGGTCAAGCTCCTCAGGCGAGACCCCGACATCGCCGGCCGCCTGGCCCTGGTGCGGGTCGACTGCCGCATCCAGTACCGACGCCATCGACACTTCGAAGAACAACCGATTGAATACTGAATAAGAGTGGAGAGTGAAGAGCTATTCGATCGACACGCCAAGCATCTTGTCGGTCTCGGCACAGTCCCTCAAATAAGTGCCGCCCCTGCCCTGCCGGACAGATCATTGGAGGAAGAAACTGCCGATCATTTTTGAAGAGAAACCACGAACGGAGACGAATACCGATGGACCTCCTTTTCTGCGACAATGTCAGGGGATGAAGCCCACTCGGGTGCGCGGGCGTCCCGCCCGCACAAGTCTTCCCGCAGCCTCGTTCATTTCCTCCACGCGGCTCGACCGGCAACGTCACCAGGACTGTGCTACGGCCGAGCCCATGCCGTTCCCGCCCTGCCGGACGGATCATACGAGGGAGAAACCGGGGTCTCTTACAAACCTCGTAGACTGGCCCCCACCGGCTCGACCGCGGGCTGGATCGTCTATCTGGCGATCTCGCCGATTCCGTCCCCCCCACCGGTTCGACTGCGGGCGGAGCCCTTGTCTCACCGACTCCCCCTCAAG